>JAGCUZ010000043.1 GCA_017962615.1 Bacteroidales bacterium
ACCAACTCCTTATCATCTATATACCTTCTCTAAATGTACACTATATTTGGTGCGGAAAGGGGGCGGTGAGGGGGACGGAAATGGGTGGTGAAGGGGCGGGATGAAGGGGGTGGATGGGTGGGGATTATGCGGGAGGGGACGGGGATTTGACCGTTAATACACCTTTAAAAATGTGAACACGGATAACTCGGATAAGATAATGTTGCGATATCAGCACAGGATAATTATTGATATTTTTTTGATGAAGGGGGCGGGGGAAGACGGTTTTGCAGAGGGTTGTGAATCAGCAAACAACGAGTAATTGTTAATAACTTGTTGATAACTTTGCGGGAGGGTGTGTTATTTTTGGGGCTTTTGGCGACCTATTATATATAGGAGGGTTTTTAAATTTTGAAGTTTTTAAAGGGATATTGTTCCCTTTTTGACGGGATATTGTGCTCTAAAGAAATCAATAATAAAAAAACACAACAAATATGAAGGCCAATTCATTTTTTATTCGTATCTTTGCACTCGTAAACGGAGGCGGGAGCCGCGCTAACGGAGGCAGACACCAAAACACACCAAAAACTATGAATATGAAGACTAAACGAGGATTATGGAAGGGGCTTATGATGGTTGCCGCCATGGTGGCGGGGATGGGCGGAGAGGCTGCAATGGCGCAAAACATCATCTACAGCACGGATTTTGAGAACCCTGCCAACGACGGCGAGTGGGTGCTGGAATGCGCAACGCAAGCCAACAGATGGTATATCGACACAGCCGAACACGCAACGGGCAGCCGAGGGCTGTACATATCGGCCGACAGTGGGGCGTCGAGTTGCCTCATCAGCAGCCGCACAAGTGTTTCGTACGCCTACCATGATTTCGCAATCACTGTGCCATCGATGTACCAAATAAGTTTCGACTGGCGTGGTTCCCTTTGCTTCGAATACATATACAACTATGCCAGAGTGTTTATTGCCCCGAGGGAGCAACTCGCCGAAGGAATCCTCCCTGACACTGCACTGAGCATACCAAACCTCTTCTCGGCCACACCTGCAGGGTGGATTGAAGTAGGCCGTAACCCCAACGGCAGCATAGGCCCCTTGCAGACATATCTCTACTGGCAGAACCTCTCTTCTGAGGTATATGTAGACATGGGCACATGGCGGCTGGTGTTTATGTGGTGCAATCAAAGCCGGGGAGATGCCCGTTGCTCTCCCGTAGCCTGTATCGACAATGTAAGCATATTGAAAATCAATTGTCCACAACCAGGCAACCTCCAGTTTGTAGGCACTCCGTCGGCCGACAGCGTGACGGTGGAATGGACCAACACCTCGCTCAACTGCAACACGTGGCATGTAGCCTTGGTGCCGTGGGGCGACAGTGCCGACTCGTGCCGCGATATAATAACCGTGTACGACACCTTCTGCACCATTACCGACCTGACCGGCATGATGGCCTACGACGTGTACGTGCGCAGCGTGTGCGGATGGGACACGTCGGGCTGGACGGGGCCGCTGCACTTCGCAACCAGTGCATACTCCATGCATACCAGCGGCATAGACACCATAACATCATGCCATGCCTTGATAACCGACGACGGAGGGCTTAACGGCATCTACAGCAGCAACTGCAACGGAATGGTGATAGTGCACTCACCCGCGAGGGACTCGCAGATGTATATCATTGGCACATGCAGGTTTGATGAATATGGCGGAGATTACATACGCATATATGACGGAGCTGGGACGGCAGGCAACGATATACTGTTTAACTCGCAATGGGGCTACACCAGCTTCGGACCCCTGCTGTCGAGCGGCAACGCAATAACAATCCGCCTCATCACCAACAACAACTATGTATCATCTTGGGCCGAAGGCTTCAAGCTGTTTGTACGTTGCCGCGCAATATCGGAATGCCACGGGCCTTTGTTGCTCCAGGCAAGTGCCCTGAGCGACAGCTGCCAACTGCGATGGTCGGAGATATACCCCGGCACGCAATGGTGCGTGGAGACAGGGCCTCACGGCTTCGCGCCGGGCACGGGCGTACTCGACACGGTGAGAGACACCAGCTACCTGCTTACCGGCCTTGCACCATCGACGACCTACAACTGCTACGTGTGGGCCAGCTGCCACGGCACCCCAACCGACACAGCCATGGTGACCTTCACCACCAACTGCACGTCGCTGGCGAGGGACTCGCTGCCGCTTAGGGAGAACTTCGACACCACGGGTCTGCCCGCCTGCTGGCGGTTCTGCTATTACCAGAACGGCAGGTGTTTCCTGAGCAACAACTACGCACGAACTGAGGGAAGAGGGGCCACGTCGGGGCCCTACAGCCTGCAGCTGAACACATCGACCAACACACAGGAGCCCGTAACGGCATCGTTCGCCATACTGCCCCTGCTGGACAGGGTGCCCAACGGCTTCGACCTGTCGTTCATGATGTACAACACGCCGGGGTCCAGTGCTAGCGTGGTGACAATGTCGGACCCCGACGACTCGACCACCTACAACGAAGTCAGCACCGTGCTGTCCGACGGCTCATACCAATGGCGCGAGGTGGTTGTTGCGCTCAACAACCTGCCCGCGGGGCACCGCTTCGTGGCATTGGCCGCCATGGGCAGCACACGCACGCTGTGTATAGACGACGTGCTGCTTGCACCGCACAACAACTGCCGACGCCCGCAGAGCCTCGCCATGGTTGACAGCGCCACCACCGACAGCACCACGGTGACATGGACCAACACCGACCTGGGCATAGGCATGTGGAACCTTGCCCTTGTGCTGCCCGGCGGCAACCCCGACACATGCGGCAGCATAGTTACAGCTCTCGACACGGTGTACACCTTCACCAACCTGCCCATAGGCGTGCACGACGTATATGTGCGCAGCTACTGCGGCAGCCAGACGTCGGAGTGGTACGGGCCGCTGACCATAGGCGTAAACCAATATGCCATGCGGTGGCGCAAGTGGGACACCATCACCACCTGCGGGGTGCTGGTTACCGACAACGGCGGCATAAACGGCCGCTACTACGGCCACAACAGCGACACCCTGACTGTGCGCATAGGCGCGTGGGACTCGGTGATGCTCATCAGCGGCAGCTACACCACCGAAACCGGCTACGACGGTCTCACCATATACGAGGGCGAAGGCACGAGCGGCACCATGATAGGCCTATACCACGGAAGCGGGACGATAGAGCCGTTCACTACGGGCGCGAGCGCCGTGACGCTGGTTTTCACATCCGACGCCGGAGGCAACCTGGCGGGGTACGACATCAGCGTGAGATGCGTGAGCCCGTCGGCCTGCAACGCACCGGTGCGGCTCGCCGCAGAGCCGCTGGTTGACAGCTGCACGGTGCGTTGGAGCGAGTTTGGCAACTCCACCAGCTGGGGACTGGAATACGGCCCGCACGGCTTCGCACCCGGAACCGGAACCGCAGCGACAGCTGCCGACACCTCATACACCATCACGGGACTACGCAACAACACTACCTACGACTGCTATATATGGGGCTACTGCCAAGGCGGAAGCACCAGCGACACGGCCCTTATCACCTTCAGCACCCTGCCAGGGCGGCCCGTCGACACCCTACCCTACCGCTGCACCTTCGGCGACCCCGTGATGCGGAGCGAATGGGGGCTCGTAAACAGTTTGATGAAGAACAAATGGTGCATCGACACTGCTATGCAGCGAAGCTCGGCCGACAACTACAGCCTGTATGTAACATACGACGGCGTTACATGCGTATGCAACTACATGTTTCCGGCGTACGCCTACGCCTACCGCACCTTCCGCCTCGACGCAGGGCATTACCTGTGCAGCTTCGACTGGATAGACAACCACATAGACACCAACTGGGGCTTCATGCGTGCAGCGATAATGCCCGACAGCATACCGCTCAACGAGAGCAGCGCCTGCGGCTTCGGGATGAGGAGCGTGCCCGCCGGAGCCATAGCCCTGGACGGCGACACGGCGCTGTACGACAACCTATACACACCGGCATGGCACACCTGCCGACATAGCTTTGCCATTGCCGAGCCAGGCATATACAAGCTTGTCTTTGCATGGCAGAACAAAGGCGACGGAAACCCGGCGGTACCAGGCCCCCTGGCCATCGACAGTGTGTGCCTAATCGTTGACAGCTGCGAGAGGCCAACGGAGTTGTCGGAAGCAGCCGGCCCGACGGACGCAACACTGTTCTGGGTAGGCTATGGCACCTTCGAGATAACCTATAAGGAGGCCACGGCGGCCGAATGGGGCGACACCGTACTGACCACCGGAACCGACACCACAATTGCAAACCTGACGCCCGGCACTGCCTACCTGTGGCGCGTGCGCAAGGTGTGCGACGAAGGGTGGGCCAGCGAGTGGGCCACGTCGAGCTTCACCACGCCGCAGCGCGAGGGCATTGACGCAACCGCGGAGGGTGTGAGCGTAGACATACATCCCAATCCAACGACGTCCGACGTGGGAGTGGTGGTGACCGTGAGCGGCGCGGAGGGACCGACCACGGTGACGCTAATCGACGTTGCGGGACGCATACTGCAAAGGCACAACGCCACGGCAACCGACCACACCGTGCAGCTAAGCCTTACCAACATTGCCCGCGGTGCCTATTACATAACGGTGGAGACCCCGAAAGGCTCGACAACAAAGAAACTAATAATCAAATAAAACACTTGCACAATGAGAAGCGACACATATATTTACCAGAAAGTTCGCAGCCTCGGCCTGCGAGTGATAATGCTGCTTGCCATGGTGGCGGGGATGGGCGGAGAGGCTGCAATAGCGCAGAACTTCAGCTACAGCACAGGGTTTGAGAACCCCGCCGACGACAGCGTATGGACGCTGTTAGGCACCAACCAGGGCAACAAATGGCATATCGGCACCGCCGATCACGCCTCGGGCAACCGAGGGCTGTACATATCATGCGACATGGGTGCCACCAACAACACAACCAGCACCGCAGCAAGCGTGTCGTATGCCTACTACGGCTTCACTCTCACAACCACGACAGCATGCCAAGTGAGCTTTGACTGGAAGTGCGATGGCGACCGATACAATTACTATATAAGGGTGTTTATAGCACCACAGTCGGACACCCTTCACGCCGGTATATACCCTGGTACGGCAACCAACCCTACACAATTCAGCCAAGAGCCTGCACCTGCCGGATGGATTGACATCAGCGATGGATACCAATACTGGGACATGGAATGGAACAACCTATTCAGAAGCACGGAGTGGCAACACTGGTTCAAGCAGCTGTACGTGCCCCTCGGCTCATGGAACTTAGTGTTTGTGTGGTGCAACAGTATCGGTCAATCTTACGGCCATGGAGCCAGTATAGACAACGTAAGCATTGTACAGCCAAACTGCCTAATGCCCAGCAACCTGCAATTGGTGGGAAACATGTTGACCGACAGCATCACGGTGGCATGGAACAACCACGCGCAAGGCTGTAACACATGGGAGGTGGCGCTGGGGCCATGGGGTAATAGTGCCGACTCGTGCCATAATAGAACAACCGTGCACGACACCTTCTGCACCCTGACCAACCTGACCAACGGCATAGACTACGGCGTGTATGTGCGCAGCGTATGCGGCAACGACCCTTCGCTTTGGCTCGGGCCCATACGCATCATTCCCGGCCTGCACACCATGCGTACAGGCCGCACCGACACCATAACGGCCTGCCTTGCCGCAATATTTGACGACGGAGGGCTTAACAGCAACTACAGCAGCAACAGCAGCGGAACGGTGATAGTACGCTCGCCAGCGAGGGATTCGCTGCTCGAAATAACCGGCACATACGACATAAGCGGTACACTACGCATATACGACGGCGAGGGTGCCACAATCTCAGATGCGCTCTTTGACTCGCATCGCTCATATAACAACACAATCGGACCAATATTATCGAACAGCAATGCCGTAACCATCCAGTTTGCAGCTGGAAACATTACCTTGGAAGGTTTCGAGATATTTGTACGCTGCCGCACCGCACCCGACTGCCACAAGCCGATAAACCTCCGTGCATGGCCGCTCAGCGACAGCTGTATGCTTACATGGATAGAGCCACAAAGGTCGCTATGGTGCATGGAGTTCGGGCCGCGAGGCTTCGCGCTTGGCACCGGTGTGCACGACACCATCAGCGACACCAGCTATCTGTTTACCGGCCTTACGCCATCGACAAGCTACGACTGCTATATGTGGGCCTACTGCCCTGGAGGCACCGCCTTCGACACGGCAAAGGTTACCTTTACCACCCACTGCACACCTCTGCCGAGGACGTCGCTGCCTTTGTGGGAAAACTTCGACACAGGCACGCTACCCGCCTGCTGGCGGTTCTATTACTACAGAAACAACCGCGTCACCCTCAGCAACAGCTATGCCGGCACCTACAGGCAGATGTCGACATCAGGGTTCTACTCCATGCAGTTGCAGACAAACACGACCAGCTCATGGTCCCCCGTGTCAGAGTCCTACGCCGTACTGCCCAAACTGGACGGGACGGCCGACAGCCTCGAACTCAATTTCAGATTCTATAATCAACCAGGAACCAGCAACACCGTAAGCGTGGTGACGATGAAAGACCCTGACGATTATACAACCTACAACGTCGTACGCACGATTGCATCTGACGGTTCCAACATGTGGAGCGAAGAGGTGGTTGCGCTCAACAACCTGCCCGCGGGGCACTGCTTCGTGGCGCTGGCCACAACGGGCTACACCCACTCGGTGTATATCGACGACGTGATACTCGAACCCCACAACAACTGCCGCCGCCCGCAAAACCTTGCCCTTGCAGGCACTGCAACCACCGACAGTGCCACGGTGACCTGGTCGTGCAACGACACCAACGCGGCAATGTGGGAGCTTGTCATAGTACCCGTCAGAACCAGTCCCGACTCGTGCGCCGTCATCGACACCTCGTTCAACACACGGCACACTTTCACCAACCTGCCTTTAGGCATATTCGACATCTACGTGCGCAGCAACTGCGGCACGCGCAACTCTAACTGGTACGGTCCGCTGACCATAAGCACCAACATGCATATAATGCGGTACCGCCAATGGGACACCATCACAACCTGCGGGGTTCTTATAGCCGACAATTGCGGCACCAACGGGACCTACTACGGCAACAGCGACGACACCCTTACCATGCGCCTGGGCGCATGGGACTCCATCATGTACATCAGCGGCAGCTATAACATAGAGTCCTGCTGCGACTACCTAGCCATCTATGAAGGCGAGAGTACGCGGGGCACCCGGATAGGCGTTTTCAGAGGCGGCGGAACAATAGGGCCGCTCATCACCACCGCCAACGCCATAACGCTGCATTTCCACTCAGATGCCGGAGGAACTGCATCGCCAGGCTTCAGCCTCTACGCAGGGTGCACCCGGCCGCTAGAGTGCCACGCCCCTGCACGGCTCACCGCCGAGGCACTGGTGGACAGCTGCACGGTGCGTTGGAGCGAGCTCGGCACCTCCGGCAACTGGGAGCTGGAATACGGCCCCCAAGGGTTTACGCGGGGAAGCAACCCCGTGACCATGGTTGCCGACACCACCTACACAATCACAGGCCTGAACAACAACACAGTGTACGACTGCTACGTGTGGGGCTACTGCCAGAACGGCAACACCAGCGATACCGCCCTCATCACCTTCAGCACCCAGCCCGGACGGCCGGTGGATACCCTGCCCTACCGCTGCAGCTTCGGCGACTCGGTGATGCGGACCGAGTGGGGACGCGTCAACGGCTCGGAGCGAAACAGATGGTATATAGGCACCGCCGCCAACAGCGGCACAGCCAACAACTACTGCCTTTATATATCGTATAATTATGGTGCCGACTATAGCTACGACGGCTCTGTAAGCTCTTACGTCTACGCCTACCGCACCTTCAGCCTCGACACCGGCGACTACATATGCAGTTTCGACTGGCACGGTGCTCTCAACAACCCCACCCAAGACTTTATGCGTGCAGCCCTCGTGCCCGACGGCATTCCGCTACGCGCCGGCGAAGCCTGCGGCTTCGCCTGTCAGAGCCTGCCCCGCGGAGCCATTGCCCTTGACGGCGGCTCGGCCTTGATGGGACAATCCCCTTGGCAAACCCACCAAGAGGCCTTCACCGTCACCACCCCAGGCCTATACAAACTCGTGTTTGCATGGCACAACCAAGGGCACTTCAACCAATACGAAAACACCGCAGCCATCGACAACGTGAGCCTGGCCTTCAACGGCTGCCCGCCTGTAACCAACCTTGGCACAACCTCTACGGCGACGTCGATAGCAGCATCGTGGACACCAGCAGGCAGCGAAACCAGCTGGGCGGTGGAGTGGACACCCGAAAGCAGCTGCCTTGCATGCAGCACAGTGCGGGCCGTTGTCAACACCCCTGCGGACACTCTGGCGCAACTTGCCAACGGCGTGCAGTACCTTTGTCAGGTACGGCCTATATGCCAAGCCGGCGACACCGGTCTGGCCGTCGCCACGACAGCCACCACCCTGTGCGACACCATAGTCGTAACCGCACATGGCTGGGGTGAAAGCTTCGAGAACTTCACAACGCTGCCGCCATGCTGGGCCGAAGACCCCTTCGGCACACATTGGGAGCTCGACGACATGCAATATTACAACGGTCAGGAGCATGCGCCACACGACGGCCTAAAGGCCTTAAAGCTGCATGCCTGCTACGGGAATTGGTCCGACCTCGTAACGCCCACGCTCAACCTGCACGACCTGATTATTCCCAAACTGATATTCTGGCAAGTGCGGCAGCCCCAGGCGGCCAACCACGACGAGTTGCGCATAGCCGTGCGCAGCGGCGACACAGGCAGTTGGCGAGTCATTGCCACCTACAGCGACGAGTGCTACACCTGGCGCCGCGAAGCGGTGTCGCTGCCAGCCGACAGTGCGGTGCAGGTGTCGTTCCTCGGCATAGGCAACGGCGGCCTCGGCGTACTGCTCGACGACATATCAATAGTTGACTACATCTACGTCGAGTGCGACCCGCCCACGGGGCTGACTGAACAAGTCACCCAGACCGACGCACTGCTTACCTGGGAGGGCGACGGCATCTTTGAGGTGACCCACAAAGCCGCCGCCGACACGGTATGGAGCGACACGGTTACGACCGGCCTGAATGCCCATAACCTCGTAGGCCTTACACCCGCCACCGCCTATCAATGGCGAGTGCGTAAAGTTTGCGAAAGCGAACTGATAAGCGAGTGGGCTACATCGAGCTTCACCACGCCGCAGCGCGAGAGCGTTGACGCTGCCACGGAGGGCGTGAGCATAGCCATACATCCCAACCCCACGACGCCCGACGAGGGAGTGGTGGTAGCCGTGAGCGGCGCTGAGGGGCCGACCACGGTGACGCTAATCGACGTTGCGGGACGCATACTGCAGCGGCACACCGCCACGGCAACCGGCCGCGCCGTGCAGCTAAGCCTTGCCAACATTGCCCGCGGTGCCTGTTACATAACGGTGGAGACCCCGAAAGGCTCGGCAACAAAGAAGCTTATTATCAACTAAAACTTCCATACAATGAGAAACACCATGTTGCGCAACGCGCTTATTGCCACGGTATTGCTGCTCATGCCGTTTTACGTCCAAAGCCAGATTCCCAAGGTAGAGCCCGCCAGCAAGATGATACTGCCCACAGGACCCAAGAACGACATAAAGATCACGTTGCTGTCGCTTGGCAGCGGGTCGACGCGCATCACCTACGAGCGTGCAACGGCGCCGCGGCAGAGCGCCGAGCTCACCGTTGGCATCATCGGGCTCGGCTTCGACATCATGAACCATGCCGATCCGGGCGGCATCTTGCTGAAGGCCGCCTACAAGTGGAACCTGGCCCCGATGATGAGCGCCAACAGCACGCTGGCGGGCTTCTATGTGAAGCCGGAGCTTGTCTATGCCAACTACGGCTACTGCCACGAGGGCATTGCCGGCCACACGTCGCAGACGGCGCTGCTCGGCGAATGCGGCTACCAGCTGATAGTGCGCTGGTTTGTCTTCGACATCTACGCGGGCGTCGGCCCCACCTTCGGCACCGGCAACGCCGACAACTACTACCACAGCTTCATGCGCTTCCCCGCCGACGGCTTCATGGCCTTCACCTCGGGGTTCAGGATAGGCTACGCTTTCTGATAGATGGTGAGCACCAAGAGCTCACTTTTTAAGACCACGAATTGCCAGAATAACACGAATACCGGTTCGTTAGATGAAGAAAAGCCCGTGGCTTTATCGATAGCGATGCGGAGAACGATTCGTTATTAATGGCAATACCTACCATTTTCGTGAGGTCACGAAAATGGTCATCAACATTGATTCCCTGAGATTTGCAAGATTGCGTAGCTCAGCCTTTTTATTTTGTAGAAACAAAAGAGGATGCCCGTTTGGAGCATCCTCTTTGTTGTGATATTACGCTGTCGGCTTAGTGGCGACGGCCTCCGCCGTTGCCGGAGCTGCGGCGTTCGCCACCGTTGCCGCCTTCACGACGGCCATGGCCACGGTCGCCACCCTCGCGGCGGCCACCACGGTCACCGTCGCGGCGCGGGCCGCGGGCGGGCTTCTCCTCTACATAGCCTTCGGGCTTGGGAAGGAGAGCCTTGCGGCTGAGCTTGATCTTGCCAGTCTTGTCGTCGAAGGCGATGACCTTCACCTCGAACTCGTCACCCTCTTCAATGAGGCCTTCAAGGGTCTCGGTGCGGCCCCACTGGTACTCGCTGATGTGCATCAGGCCTTCCTTACCGGGCAGGAACTCGAGGAACGCGCCAAACTCGACGATGCTGACCACCTTGGCGGTGTAGACGTCGCCAACCTCGGGAACGGTGCAGATTTCCTTAATCCACTTGATGGCGGCAGCGATGTCGTCCTTGTTCTGCGAAGCAACGTCGACGATACCGAACTCGCCCTCTTCCTCGATATTGATGATGGTGTTGGTCTCGGCCTGAATCTTCTGGATGACCTCGCCACCCTTGCCGATGACGGCACCGATGAAGTCTTTGGGTATCTTGATTTGTTCGATGCGCGGCACGAAGTCTTTGTAGTCGGCACGAGGCTCGGGGATGGTTTCGAGAATCTTGTCGAGGATGTGGAGACGACCCTGACGAGCCTGCTCGAGAGCCTTGGCCAGCACGTCGTAGCTGAGGCCATCGACCTTGATGTCCATCTGGCAGGCGGTGATACCGTCGCGTGTGCCGCAGACCTTGAAGTCCATGTCGCCGAGGTGGTCCTCGTCGCCGAGGATGTCGCTCAGCACGGCCCACTTGTCACCCTTCGAGATAAGACCCATGGCGATGCCCGCCACAGGCTTGCGCAGCTTGACGCCGGCATCCATCAGCGCCATACAGCCGGCGCAGACGGTGGCCATGGAGCTGGAGCCGTTGGACTCGAGGATGTCGGAAACCACGCGGATGGTGTAGGGGCATTCCGACTCGGGCGGAAGCACCTCCTTGAGGGCGCGCCAGGACAGATGGCCGTGGCCCACCTCGCGGCGGCTGGTGCTGCCGGAGCGTTTCACCTCGCCAGTGGCGAAGCCCGGGAAGTTGTAGTGAAGGAGGAAACGACGCATGCCCTCGATAACGGCGCCGTCGATCTTCTGCTCGTCGAGCTTGGTGCCCAACGTACAGGTCGATAGCGACTGCGTCTCGCCACGGGTGAAGATGGCGCTACCGTGAGCCGAAGGCAGGTAGTCGGTCTCGCACCAAATGGGGCGTATCTCGTCGAGCTGACGACCGTCGAGACGTGTGCGCTCGGCCAGCACCATATCGCGCATGGCCTCACGCTCGGTGTCGTGGTAGTAGCGGTCGATCATAAACTTAATCTCGTCGGTGAGGGTCTCTTCGGTATAGTTGGCGTCGATGAACTCCTGCTTGATGGCGGCGAAGCCCTCTTCGCGCTGATGCTTGTTTGCGATGCCCTGCTTGCTGAAGTCGTAGCACTTCTGGTAGACGGCGTCGTGGAGGCGCTGACGCAGTTCCTCGTCGTTCACCTCGTGGCAGTACTCGCGTTTCTCGGTCTTGCCAGCCTCTACGGTGAGTTCGGCAATGACGCGGCACTGAGTCTTGATGGCCTCGTGGGCAGCCTTGAGAGCGTTGAGCATAACGCTTTCGCTGACCTCTTTCATCTCGCCCTCAACCATCATGATGTTGTCCTCGGTGGCGGCGACGATAAGGTCGAGGTCGGCGCGCTCGATGTCCTGCATGGGGGTGTTGATGACGTACTGACCGTCGAGGTAGCTGACGCGCACCTCGCTGACGGGACCGTTGAAGGGGATGTCGCTGACGGCGAGAGCCGACGCGGCGGCAAGGGCTGCCAGCTGGTCGGGCATGGTGTCGTGGTCGCCGCTGATGAGGGTGATGTTCACCTGCACCTCAGCATGGAAGTTGTCGGGGAAGAGTGGACGCAGTGCGCGGTCGACCAGACGGGCGATGAGGATTTCGTGCTCCGAAGGACGTGCCTCACGCTTGAAGAAACCGCCGGGGAAGCGTCCCATGGCGGCGTATTTTTCCTGATAGTCAACAGTGAGCGGCATGAAGTCGACGTTCTCGCCCACCTCTTTCTTGGAACAGACGGTGGCCAAAAGCATTGTGTTGTTCATGCGTACAACGGCAGCTCCGTCGGCCTGTTTGGCCAGCTTGCCGGTCTCGATTTCGATCATGCGGCCATCGCCGAGGTCGAATTTTTTAGTGATAATGTTCATTTGTTTTTATTGTTTTCGTTTACTTTACCGCAGCCTCGGGGACCGTCCCCAAGACCCATAAAAGTGTTAATATTCAAAGTTCTATCTCCTTCGGCAGGCATCTACAGACCGGCAAAAAGAATGTGCAAATATACGAAAAATCCCTGACATACAGAAAATAAATTTGTACAACCAATAAAAAGACGGCAACGGAAGCCCGAAGACAATGCAATAAAAAACCTCCCATTTTGCAACGGGAGGTCAACCATAACCAAATAAATATGAAAAACTATTTACTTTCTCAGATTTAGTTTCTTGATGATGGCACGATAACGCTCGATATCCTTCTCTTTCAGATAGTCGAGCATTCTGCGGCGTTTACCAACGAGCATCACCAAAGCCCGTTCGGTCACCTGATCCTTCTTGTTTTCCTTCATCAGCTCGGTGAGGTGCTGAATCCTGTACGTAAAGAGAGCTATCTGCGATTCGGCCGAACCACTGTCTCCTGCGGATTTTCCATACTGCGAGAAAACTTCTTGCTTCTTTTCTTTAGTTAAATACATAAATGTTTTTTCTTCTTTCTTGTTTTTCTAAATTCATAAAAACGGTTGCAAAAATACGCTTTTTTTTTCAATCGGCAATGCTTTTATTGAAAAAAAATAAATACGCCGCATTATAACACTCATTATCCACAATTTACACAACACAAATCTTTCATAAACCATTCCGTTCACCTATTGTTTTTGGCATATTATACAACCGCAATTCCTGTTTTTTGCACCTTTCGGCATAACTTATCAACAAGATTATTCACAACGAGCGACACACCAATCTTTTACACCATTATCACGCCTGTTTCAGCCTTACATGCAGTGTGCGAGCTGTCGCCTCCCCCACCCTTGCATTGTTGGATGCCCGGTGGCCAACCACCCACAGGATGGTGTCGTCGGCATCGCACAAAAGCCACGCCGAGTCCTTCTCGAACAACGAAAACTTGTTGTTGCTGAAGTAATCGCTCAACAGCTGGCCACCCTTCATGCCGAACGGCACGAACCTGTCGCCGTTGCGCCAATGGCGCAGATGCAGCGGAAAGCGCAGCCTGTCGGCATCGAACAACGCCTCCGTCCTCGGCACGCGGCAATCGGCGGGGCAGCCCTCTTCCAACTGATAATCCAGTTCGGGCTGCTCGTCGGCATGTTCCTGCACCGGACGCAGCACCACCTGGCCTCGGTCCTTCAGCAGTATGTACTGCGGCGAGAGTATCTGCCTGCCCGACGTGTCGGCCTGCATTGACAGCAAAGTATCGACATCGGCGGCGCTGAAGCCGTATGGACGCAGCATCTCGAAGAGATAAGTACGGCGCGGCTCCGCGAGGTTTTGCACCGACGACCACTCGATGCGTATCTCCTCGCCATCCTGGCGGAAAAGCTTCTGGCGTTCATTCTCCACTGCCTGACGGAACACAGCCTCGGTCTCGGCCAGGCGCGCTATGTTGTCCTGCATTACGCGGTCTATCGACGGCGACAGCTGGCGCAGCAACGGCATCAGCTGATGGCGCACTGCGTTGCGGCGGAACTGGACATCGGAGTTGGTACTGTCGGTGACATACTGCAATTCCTCCTGCGCCACCAAGGCATCTATCTGGTCGCGGCCGAACGGCAACATAGGGTGCACAATATAGCCGTTGCGCGGACGTATGCCATGCAGGCCTGCTATGCCCGTGCCGCGCATCAGGTTGAGGAAGAAAGTCTCGGTAGAGTCGTCGCGATGGTGGGCTGTCGCTATGCAGTCATAGCCGTGAGCCACACGCAGACGCTCGAAGTAGTCGTAGCGCAGCTTGCGCGCCGCCTCCTCTATGGATAGGTGTTCGGCGGCAGCCACACCGCGTGTGTCGAAATGCGTCACATGGCACTCCACGCCGTACTCACGAGCCAGGCTGCGCACAAAAGCCTCGTCGCGGTCGCTCTCCTCGCCACGCAGGTGGAAGTTGCAATGGGCTATGCTGAAGTTGTAGCCTCCACGGTGCAGCAGCCAGCATAACGACACCGAGTCCTTGCCGCCACTGACGGCGGCAAGGACTCGGCTGTTGCTGTCGAAGAGCTGTTGCTTCGCTACAAAGCGGTTAAACTCATCGAGCATAGACCATCTTTCGCATCAGGCGTTGACCGTTGCACTCGATGCCATAGTAGTACACACCCGCCGACAGTTTCGGGTCGGCAAAGTCGATCGAGTGGTTGCCGGCGTTGTAGTGCTTCGTCTGCTGATAAACCATGCGGCCCATGTCGTCAACGACGAAGAACCTCACGCTACCGGCCTCGGGCGTATAGAAGTCTATGCGCGTAGAATGCTCGTAGGGGTTGGGGTAGTTCTGCTCAAGTACCGGCGTCACGCCGCCCTGCACCGCAGGTATATCCTCGAAGAGGTTCACCACCTCGATGACGCTCGTCTGGTCGTTCTCGCGGTTGCTGTCGCCGTTCACATTCACGTAACCCGTACCCTGATACGACCTCGAGGAACTCTTCGACACCGTGCCACCAAGCTCTATGAAATAGGTACGACCCGGCTCTATCTGACGTATCGTGCCGCGCACTTGTGTCGTAGCCGACAGCGTTACGCCGTTGATGATGGCCTGAAGGTTTATCTGCTTAGTACATATCATGTTGCCCATGTTCTGTATCTGGATGCGTGCACGGCAGTTGTCGCCGCGGTTCTCCTCCAGCTGTACCTTTATGGCCTTGATGTCAACATACTGCGACGCAATCACGTTGGTGGTGTCGTTGCTGTTGTCGTTGTCGCCGTCAATATGCACAAAGGCCTTGACGGTGCTACGGTCTGCGCTTCCCGACAGGCGGGTGCCGAACACATGGTATCCGTTGTTGAGCGCGGCCAGCGGCTCGGCTCTGTAGTGCGTCTCTACCACTGCCGTCGTCGGGTCGTTGTTGTACCAGTAGCCCACCATGAAGTTGTTGGCGCCCCTGGCACCTACGTTGGCAATCACCAGCTCCACGTTGTTGTTGCCGTCAATCACAATCTCGTGTGCCTTCAGGTCGGTTATGGCACCTATACCGCTGATACGTTTCGTAATGGTGTCGTTATGCAGATACATGTCACCCTGCATGGCAGTGAACGCCTTTATGCTCATCGAGCCCATCGACGTCTTCGCCTTGGTTCTGAAAGTGTAGTTGTAGTACTCCATCGACGAGAGGCTCCGCCCAAGCAGGTTGCTGAAGTTCACCGTCTCGGTCACCGTGCGGCCGCCGTTGAATATATAACTCACCTGCGTCGAGGATATGGGGTTCTGTCCGAAGTTGCGCATCCTCACCGTAACGGTTATCGAGTCGCCGCCCACCACACGGTCTGTCGGTGTCAGGAACTCCACGAGGCTAATATCGTCGTCAAGCGGCGTCAGCGTGAAGCTCTTGCAAGTCGAGTCGTTGTCCCAGTACCAGTCAGCACTCATCTTGGTGAAGGCGCAGATTTCAAACGTATCCGGAAACTCGCTCGTCACCGTGAACGGAGTCGAGAATGTATAGGTCACCGAGCCGTCCGGAGGCAGCGTACCTGTAAAGGTTCCGTACTTCGGCAAGTTAGCGCCGTAGTGTGTGTAGCACAGCGTTACCGAGTGCAGCGTGTCGTAGCCGTAGTTGTGTATCGACACCCTGGGACTGATCACCTGACCCAGCTGCGGCCTCGTCGGCTGTATTATATTTGTAACACCAACGTCGACGGCACGGCGGGCACGACCCACCTTGAAGTCGTCGATAGCCACGCCGTCGCATGCCGATGCTCCGATCTGCGAACGGAACACGAAACGGAACTGCATGTGCGACGGGAAGGTATAGCCGTCGGTCGAAAGCTTTCTAACTATATAACGGCTGCTGCTGCCTGTAAATCCGTCGTTGTCATCGTACCACAGCGTATCGCTCGACGAGCCAAGCACTTCCCAATTGCCTTGCCAGTTCGTGTATTCCAGCGTCAGCGCCGAATTGGACCCTATCGACTTCTTAATCCAGAACACCAACGTATCCGGACGTATCTGTGATATATCGATAATTGGCGAGTACAGCAGGCTCACGTTGCCCCTGTTGCCCGGCGTTATAGTGCTGTTGATGCTCGTGGCCCACACCTTGGTGCCGCTCACGGCCGAGTTTATGGTACTCTTATGCGGCTCGCCGCGCTCCCAGTAGTTCTCCGTATAGCGGTTGTATCCGCGCGGAGCGTACCACCTGTCGCGCCCCTCGAAGTCGTCGTACAGTATAAGCGTCACCGTCTCAAACAGGTGGTACTGATACCATGTCGAGTCGTTGGTAGTGTCGGCATCGGCCAAGTCTCTCAAGTAGATGCACATGTCGGTGGTGCCCCTCGAGAACGAGTGGGTGTCGAGCGTCACCAGCGTGCTGTGGCCAGGCTGCAAGTTGCCCTGCCATGTCTTCGAGCCGAAGTCGCTGGGACCCGGGTCACCGTCGACATACTTGTAATATATGTCGGCCGATGTTACAGGCTGGCTGCCGTTGTTCACAAGCATGAACGACACAGCATGGCTGTCGGTCGAGAATATAGCGCTGCGAGGTGCCACTATACGGCCAATGGCCAGGTCGAGCGGTTTGGGATTACCCTCCACATAGAGCAGGTAGTCCTGCACGTGGCCCGACGAGAACGTCGGGCATCCCGAGGCCGGCGCCGATGCAAACTCCTGCAATACCACGCGCATACGCATGTAGCCGTACAAGGCGTTGTTCGGCACCGTGTACAAATAATGATACGGATGCAGGGCAATAACGCGGCTGTGCGTGATTATCTCGGTGTTGTCGAACACTCCGTCGCGGTTGTAGTCCACAAACACCGTGAGGTAGCCCGAGGTGGTGTCGTCGGCCGAGTTGAGGCTGTTCTCAAACTCCACCGTGAGCGTGTCGACCGTGCCGCGTGTCACCTTCAGTGCCGGCACGCCGGGGTCGAGAGCGGCTATATCGCCAAAGTTCACATATTTATAACCGCCTGCGCGTATTGAGTTGTCGAGGGTCGAATAGCTCACTCGCGTAATATCCATACCATCTGAGTTCTGCAGCGTAGGCGCACAATAGGTGGTCTGCGCCAGCGTCGAAAACTCGTAGTCAGTCATCATAGTGTCGTTCATCGGCGTCATCTCGTTGGGCAGCGATGTCCAAGCCTTAATTGTATACGAAGCTGCAGCACTTATCGCATTCGGCAGCTGCAGCAGCGAGTCGAAGGTGTACACCACCGTGTCGCCCGGCTGCACCGTCATCGGGCAGGTCTCCGTTACCGTCTGCAGCGGCGTGGGGTTGCCTGCTCTGCGCAGCTGATATGTCACGGGTATGTTCGAGAAAGGCTGAAGGCCGTAGTTGATTATCGACACCTTCACCGTATCGTCAACCATATACACCTTGTTGTAAGGTGCCAGCACCGACTTCACGGCGGCGTCGTAGTCCACCGAGGCGGCCACGCGCACCGTCACCGGCGAGAAATAGCTCGTGCAGTTCTGAGCAGTCCTCGAAGCCAGATAGTAGGTAGCATTCTGGAATAGCTGAGGCGTCTTCCACCGCCACGACAATGCCACGTTCGAGTGGGTGTAGAAATGCGTCTGGGTGGAGTCGTCAAACCACAGTATGGCGAGGTTGTTGGCCTGCGTAGCGTGGATAGTGTCCCATGTACTGTAGGGTATCGTCATGTCGTTCACCACCGGTGCCTGCGGCCTGTAGTACGAGTTGATATTGCCGGTAAGGTTGGTGGTGTCGTTCTCCTCGTGCAGGTCGTATATGTAGCTTGCCCACGAACGCATCCTCACCGTTATGTTCTGGTCCACCCCGTGGGGATAGATGTCCACCGGCGTGAAGAATGTGAATGTCTCTGTAGCGTTGGGCATCAGCGGCTGAGTCAGCGTGTACTGCTCCACATGGGTTTGCGGCAGGTTGGGCACCGTCACTCCGTTGGTGGTCAGTGTAGCCTCGTAGCCTATGGTAATGGGTATGTTGACCGGGAAAGCCTTCTTGCCTTCGTTCCTCACCGTAATCTGCACCGGTGCGGCTACAAGGTTGCAGCCTCCCGACACCGAGGTGGTCTGGGCTCTCAGGTTGTATGCAG
Organism: Bacteroidales bacterium; assembly: GCA_017962615.1. Classification (GTDB taxonomy): domain Bacteria; phylum Bacteroidota; class Bacteroidia; order Bacteroidales; family P3; genus Colimorpha. Next base: position 18,787 of record JAGCUZ010000043.1, read on the forward strand.
GAGCAAGGAATATCAGCGTGTCGAAGGTGATGTCCTGAGTGTCGAGCTGCATGTGCAGACGCACCAGCTGAGTGTCCATAACGCCCAGTATCGTGGGTATCATCACCGTGTCGATACACGAGCTCGACGAAGCTATCTGGCTGATAGTTTTCACGCTCGAAGTACAAGCGGAGCATCCCACAACCTCGGCATACCACGGCACGTTGTTCTCGATTGCCGTACCGTTGTTGTATATCATCACTATGACGCGCACCGAGTCGCTCTCTATATGTATCGGGTTGTTGATGTTGGCAGGCATGTACGGCTCGCGCACCTCGAGGAAGCTGAGGTCGTGCGTAGCACGTGCAAACTCGTGCGCACCAATCGTCGGGCCGGGTATCTGCGGACGTATGTTGCCGTCGATGTCGTACTGCACATCGCCGTTGTACTGTCCCAGTTCCACAAAGCTACCCACAGCCAGGTGCAGATCCGACTCGTTGATGAAGTACGGACGTATCTCCATCGAGTTGGGGTCTTGACCATTGGCGCTTCTCAACGCCGCCAGGTCGACATTGTCGGCACCCCAGTAGGCAAACTTGCCTGCTCCCGAGGCCGGCGTGCTCGAATAGTAGTTGTTGTAGTTGGTGGTGCTAACGTTGGCCGCGCTCTGCACATAATAGCTGTAGCCGCAGCTGAAGTTGGAGAATATGTTGTTCAGCACCTGCACGTCGCTGCTCGGCAGCGCCACGCTGAACGAGCGCGTGGTGTTGGCGTTGGCTCCGGCATACAGATAGGTGGTGTTGAAGTAGACGTTGACAAAGGTGGAGCTGTCAATCCAGATGGCGCTCGACACCAGGCTGGCCACACCGGCACCCGACACCGACACCATGTTGTTGTAAAGCTTGCTGCGCACATTCGACGTGGCGTTGCACTGCGACATGTATATACCGCGTTTGCCGCCCGAAGCGTTGTCTACAAGTATTATCTTGTTGCTCTCGATGTCGGCGCAGCCGCTGTGCTGTGCAAGGTAGATGCCGTGCAACGGCTTGCCGCTTACGGTGAGACCCGACTGGATGATGTTGCCTATGATGGTCACATTTGATGCCCTGCGCAACTGTATACCCATCACCCAGAAGTGGCGTATCTCGTTGTTTGTAAAGGTGATGTGGTGCGAACTGCCTTCCACTACGATATTGCTGCGCACAGCGTAATAGGCGCTGTCGAACGAGTTGTTCTCGAAAGTGAGGTACGTCACGTCATCGCCTACCACCACGCCGCAGGCGTTCACTTGCTGCTGCGGGTTGGCATTGGCGAAATACAGCGACGGTTTCACCTTTATAAGACAGTTGCGGAAGGTGATATGCTCCGAGTTATCGATCTTGACAACATTCGAGAACATGTTGGCCGGAGCCGTGGCGGTGCTGGCACTGTAGAAGGTGATGCTTTGGAAGTTATAGTAGGCCGCACCGTTGAGACTCATCACATAGTTGCCTGCCGCATCGGTAGGCGCATAGCGCAGCACCACCGAGGTGCTGTCGTTGTTGGCCGAACGGAAGGTAACCGTATTGTTGGTGCTCACGCCGTCAACCCAGCCAAGCTCTATCTGCTCGTTGTAGGTGCCTGCCTGCACGTTGAACACCACCGGACCGGCCACGCCGGCATGGTTCAGCGTGTCTATAGCCGTTGTGAAGTTGCTGTAGTTGCCCGATGCTCCTATGGTGTACACGCCGGCGCAGAACCTCACGTTGATAGTTCTCTCTATGGTGTCGTTGGTGTGCTGCTGGTCACCCGGCACTGTCAGGATGGCTTTTATGGTGTGACGGCCCGGCGTGAACCGCATCGACGCCAGCGTCACCGAGGTACTCTGCGACCTGCTGAGGTTGGTGGTGTTGCTTATGGTGTTCTGCTGCACGCCGTCAATCCAGCAGTTCAGGGTATACGACGTTACGGCGTTGGTACCGTTGTTGGTCAGCGTAGCCGTCAGCGGTATGGCGCTGCACGACGTGTAAACCGCCGTGTCGCTGCCTGCAGGCCACGATATGTCGCCGTCAACGGCGGGGGTGCCGGTCACGTTGACCACCACCTGCTTCGTGGGTCCGACGCAGCCATAGTCCAGGAAGCCGAACTGCACGTCGGGACGTTTGTTCACGCGGCTCGGCGTCAAGGTCGACGAGGCGTCGCAGGGGTTGGTGTTGGCGTTCACGGCCACCACCATGGTATTGGTCGTAGTGGGTTGCGTGTAACGCGTCGTCACGCCTTGGCCCGACGTGGTGTTGGCCGTAGCCATCGAGTGGCACACCTGCACCAGTATGTTCGACGTGCCGTCCCAGTAGAACGGCTGGGGGAATTCATGACGCTTCCAGCTGGTTGCATCGCTGCTTGTCAGCGTAATGTTAGTCGAACGGAAGCATTCGGTCATCGCCGTCGTGTTCCATGCGTTCGAGGCGAACGACGTGGTTACCGACGGTATCTGGGCCAGCGATATCGTGTAGTTGTCGAATGTAATACTGCTGCCGCCGGCGTTAACGTTCTCAACATAGAATGCCAGCGATTTGATGGGACCAGCGCCGTGTCCGGCAGCTATCAGCTCGGCGGCGGTGATAATAAACTGCTCGCGGGCGTATTTCTGCTTGGCGTAATAGGGCGACGTGTTGTCGGTCACCGCTGCTATCGTGGCAAGGGTGCCTATGTGCATGTCGTTGATGGTGGCCGCTATGCCGCCCACGTAGAACGTGTCGTTCAGGTACAGGTGGCCCGTGTTGTAACTCACGGCAGTGTCAATCACATTCATGTTCTTGTCGTACCACACTATGGTGTCGCGCACGGTGCCCGAGGGAGTAAGGGTAAGGTCGTTGCCGTAGTTCACGTTTTGCGGCGACGCCACGTTGGGCTGCGACGGAGTATACTTCGACAAGGTCGTAGTCGTCACCGTGTCGTTGTTCACATTGTAGTCGCCCGACAGGTGGTCGACCCATACCTTCACCACGTAGTTCACGTCGGCTGTGGCGGCTCTGAGGTTGGCCGGTGTCGAGAAGGTGTGGCGCACGCTGCCGCCGCTCGGCACTCCCGTGCTGATGCTCTCGTTGCCCACCTGCGTGCCGTTCACCGAGAAACGCAGACGGTAGGCAGGGCTCGTCTGCATACCGAAGTTGTTGACCGTAACGCTGATGGTCTCGTTGTCCAGACCGCAGCCGTTGGGCAGCACCAGCGAGTCGACGGTAAGGTCGACCGTAGGACGGTTCGTCACCGTAAGCGTCACTGTCGACAAATCGCCTTCGCAGCCGTTGTCAGTGAAATACACGAGGTTGCTGTTGGTTGTGCCTATAGTCATCGGGTGCGTTGCGTCGGCCACTTGCCAGTACTGCGCCGAGTTCGACGGCGTGGCGCTGGGGTTGCCCGGCAGCGCGAGGCGGTAGGCTCCCGCCGAGCCGTTGACCATGGCAACGCCGTTGCCGCTCCATGCTGCGGCGGGCACGCGGGCCGAAGTCCAGCCCGACTGGGTGTTGCCGCTGTTGAAAGCCACGGCGTCGGCCACGCCCAAGCCGTCGCGGTACAGCACTCCGAAGTTGCCGTTCCAATTGGCGCTCTTTGTCACTCCCGCGCCGAAGGTGACCAACGAGTCGGGCGTGGTGATACCGGCACGGTACTGCACCACCACCGACTGCCCGGGTTGTATGACCAGATGCGGCATCACCGTCACCTGCGCCACTTGGCCTACCAGCTGCAGTGTGTCGCCCTCTATGTCGGCGGGATAGTCACCAACGTTTATCAGCTCCACGGCCATCGTGGTGTTGGTGTTCATCCATGTAGGCATTGGCGTTGTCACGCCAGTGCCCGTTCGGTTGAACTGCACCTCGGCAATCTTTATCATCGCCATGTCGCGCTTCTGGCGTATCCAGAAAGTGGTGTCGTCGTACAGCACCGGCGTGGTGTAGCTGTTGCCGCGGTAGAACGGCGTCGTGGCCGCAGGCGACGAATACCAGTACACCGTCGACGGGCTGCGCCGTCCGCTGGTGTAAATATGCGGGTACCACGAGGTCAGGCCGCCGGTGATGTTCACCGTGGCGCTTGTGCCGTAGTTAACGTTCTGGTTCACCGGCGTGAGGGCTGTGGCGTGATAGTGTGCCGTAACGGGGAAGCTCACGGTGTCGTTGGCCTCGTTGGGGTCGAGGGCCGACACTGTCCAGAAATAGAACATATATGTGCTGTCGTAGGTACCGTTCACGGGGAACTGCACCTGGTTGGGTGCGGTCACTATTATGGTGTCGCCTGCCGGCACCGTGCGGTTGATGGTTATCGTGCCCGAGTTGGTGGGCGACAGGGTGCCGCGTCCGTTGCGCGAGTAGTACACCGTCAGCGTGCCCGACGTGCCGGGCTCGAAGTTCTGCGTACCTCTGTTCCTCACGGCAAAGCGCAGCGGAGCCGACGAAGGCACGTTGCAGTAGTCGCTCAGCGGCTCTATCAGTGCCGACACCTCGAAGTCGTAGCGCAGCGCCACGAACTCGAAGGCGCCTATGCACGGCGCCGTGGTGTGGCGCTCGGTGCCGAACAGGTCGTCGGTCACACCGCTCACCGGCGTGCCGTGGTTCTTCACTATGTCGTCGTACGAGCGCAGGTCGGTAGGCGTGGCGCTGAGGAAGTGCGGGTCGCCCGAGAGCGACGTGCGGTCGCCCGAGAATATCGAGTTCCAGTCGGCCAGCGTGGCGCAGCCCGTGCCGCTGTAGCGGTTCATGGTGCTGCTCGTGCTGTAATATATATTGTAACCTATATTATTGGAAGCGCCCGCCGTTGTGTTGGGCGTATAGTTCAACGCAAAGTTGTTCCGGTCGTAGCATGTCACCACGTTGTTGTAGAAGTCGCAGTGGTTCACCAACGCACCGCCAAACGACACTGCCGCTATGCCGTTGCGGCTGGGTGCCACCAGCTTCACCGAGTTGTACACCACCTTCACGTACTGCGCCGATATCACGTTCATCGGTATCGTCAGCAGGTTGCTGCGGCCGTTGTCCTCGCACACGATCATGTTGTTGGCTATTATCGCCGAGCCCGACATCATGCCCGTCACGCCGGTAACACCGAGGCAGCCGGCGCCGTTGGTCGAGTAGAAGCGGTTGCGAGTCACCTTAAGCCTTGCACCCGAGCAGTCCTGCAGCAATATTATATAGCTTGTGTTGGTGCTCACGTCGTTCATCGTGTTGCTGTCAATCACCACGTTGTACTGGTTACGCACCTGCATGGCCGAGTTCACCTGGTTGATGAATGTCGAGCCGAACACGTAGTTGCCTATGGCCGGGTTGTCCGACGCCGGACCCACAATGCTCACGCCCAGGCCACCCTGATAGAACGTGCAGCCCGTCACGCGCAGCGAGTCGGCTCCCGACGAGTAGAGCGACACCGAGCTCTGCGGCGACACGCTGTCGAGGAAGTAGCAGTTGTCGAAGCGCACGTCGACGCTGTTGCGGTTCATGCCCACCAGGTACGACATCGTGTTGGGTGTGCCCGAAGGATGTATGAAGCGGATGTTCTTGAAACGTATATGCGCCACCTTCTGAAGGTCGACCAGCGAAGTCTCGTTGCCCCGCGCAACGAAGCGCACCGAGTTGTCGCTCCCGTCGAGCGACTCAAACTGTATGTAGTTGCGTGTCGACAAGCCTGCTATTCTCGGGAACACGCTGGCGGGGTAGTTGCCCGGCGCGAGCTTCACCGTGAGGGGGCCGTTCACACCGCACTGGCTCAGTGCGTAAAGCATGTGCTCAAGCGTGTCGTAGTCGCCGTTGGTGCCACCCACCTGCCTCTGCCCGCTGATGGGGCCTGCGCAGGCTATGAAGCGGCTCTTCAGCGTGTCGTTCAGCGGCTCGTGGTCGCGGTAGCGCTGGCCGCCGCTCGTCACCGTGTCGTCGACCCATGCCGTTATGATGTGGTAGCCGGCGGTATAGTTCTGGTGCGTGTAAAGCGTCACGTTGGTTGTGGCATTGGCCGCCAGCGTGCCCGACCAGTCGTAGTAGCGCGCCGCGGTGTTGTCAATCTGGTACCACAGGCGCACATTGCTCAGCGGCATGGCGCCGTAGTTCTTCAGCGTAACCGTCACGCTGTTCTCGGCCAGGGCCGTGCCCGGCGTGCTGTCGTTGGGCGTTATGAAGCCGCTCACACCGCAGTCGTGCAGCAGCGGCAGGTTGGCATGAGAGTTGAAGGCGAAGTTGGGTAGCAGGTTTGTGTCGTACACTGCCGCCGACGGGCCGTACATCTGCGCCGATCCGGCGTCGAAGGGGTTGAAGCCCCATGTGGCATCGTAGTTCGCGTACAGCGTTTTATTTTGGTTGCCTATGCGCAATGCCTCCACCGCTATGGCCGGAGGGTTGGTGGCCGAGGTGTTCTCGGGAGTCTGGTTCGACGAGAACATTATCAGCAGCGACTCGCCCGCGTAGAAGAACGTGTCCTGGAAGTTGAGGGTCATATACGACCCGCTCGCCGTGTTGAGGGTCAGGGCGTCGTCGTACACCACCTTCATGTCGTCGCCGTAGAAGTTCGAGCCCTGGGTGAACTCGGCATCCACGTTGCGCATCTTTATCTGGAAGCGGCTTATTGTGGCCCGCGCCGTAGTACCCACTTTGAACGTCAGGCCCGTCATGGCACCCGGGCCGTAACCTCGCCACCGTAAATTCCCTTTCAGATAAAACATCTGCGACCGGTTGTCGCCTTCGTGCGGGAAGGGGAAGAGGGTCTGGGTCGGCCATGAGCCGACTTCAAACGGCTCGTTGCACTCCGAGCCTCGCACGTTGCGGTATCGCTCCCACGCCCCGTCGGCCATCGGGAACGTCGCGGCATTGTGGTTGGTGGTGGCGTCTTTCACCACCACGCGGTAGTACACCATCGTGTCGTATCCGCAGAACGGTATATAACCGCGGTAAAGGTTCTGCGAGCCCTGCACCGCGCGGAAAGGCGTGCGCCTGATGTCACCGTAGTTGCCGTAGCGGTACAAGATGTACATCGAGTCGGCACTCAAGCCCTGCTGCACAGTCGTCGTGGCTACGCCGTCGATGCGCGTGCCGCGACTCGTGGGATATTTCACCAGATCGGGATAGCTCACCATGGTAAGAATCGGCACCGCCATCGACATTGGGCTGACCTTCACCGTTATACCGTCGATATACCAGCCGTTGTCGTTTGCCGTGCCGGTGCTTCGTGCATTGAGCGTGAAGCGCACCTGCAGTTTTCTGTTGACGAGAGGCACACCCTGAAACAGGTTGTTGAGGTTGAAACGCTCGCCTTTCCATGCATTCGACGGGTAGCTGCTGCTGTTTCCCGTAAGTGTTCCCCACAAATCATACGACCTGTTCGAGAAAGAGCTCGTACCGGCATAGTCGCTCGAGCCGCCGCCCCATGCACGGTCGTAGTAGCTGCCGCTGAGTCGCACCCAGCCGGTCTCAGGCTGGTCGGGGCGCTTCACCTCAACCACACCCACCTCCGATGCCGAACGGCACTCCAAGGGGTTGGTGGAGTTCACATGCATGAACGACAGCACAAAATACGAATAGCTGCTGTTCTCGGTAAAGTCTATCGTGTCGAGCATCACCACAGACGCCGCCGCGCCGTGCTGCATAAACAGCACATTGCTGCCGCTTGGCGCGCTTGGCATGCTCACAGCCGAAGCCGTGCCGCCTATACAGCGGTAGCCGTAAGTTTCGCCAGGTTCAAAACTCTGTTCGTACTTCGTCGTTATCTGACCCTGCGCCGAAAACGACGCCATCAACAAAAATAGCCCGAAAACAAGCGAGTTTCTTTTTATGCTTATTCTATTCATATTTTATTTATTTTCAATATAATACCTACACATTCCCCACGTTTTTTCACTCCAAAAAAGCGCAGAAATGAATGTACAAAGATACGAATTTTTTTTATTCCGCACGCATTCCGTCGCACTTTTTATAATTTTTATAATAAACGCCCCTCTCCCACCCTCCCCCGAAACCCATCCCGAAAACATCAAAATCCAATCCCGAAAACACCCGAAAACCATCTCGAAAATATCCCAAAAATGTCTCAAAGTTGTCTCGAAAACGTCTCAAAGTCGTCTCAAAAACGTCTCAAAGTTTTTTCAAAAACATCTCGAAAACGTCCAAAAATTGTCTCAAAAACGTCCCGAAAATATTCCGAAAATATTTCGAAAAACGCCCAAAAATGACAAATTTTTCATAAATCGTAAGTATATAGTTGATAAGGAGTTGGTGGGACCAACTCTTTACCATCTCCTTATGTACTTTATACCTACCCTTTGTCAGCTTTGGATGGTGGTGGGACGCACGGCACGATACTACGCTGCGCCGGTATCGTTTTATGCAAATCGCGTACCTTCGGCACGCTGACATCAGCCTGTTGGTTTGAGGGCGCATGGCGCTGGCACGCATGTGATGCCTTGACGATACACGGCAGGCCGTCCCGGCAGGGACGGGACTTTGATTAACACGGTACAAGCCGTGCCGCAGGCTGCGAACGGAGTGAGCAAGGCGCAGTGCCGTGCAAAGGAAAACACATATATGCGTGCCGACAGGTACGCGACAGCGGCACATGGGGCGGCTCGCGGTGCGGCCGGGCCTACAGGCTCCTGACTATGTTCAGGAATTCGGCGAGTGTGCGCACGTCGACTTTAGGAAAGTCGTAATTCTGTAGCTCGCTGAAATGGCGGTCGTTGCTGACAATATATGTGGCACCTGCCGTGATGGCGCAGTCGACGAACTTGTTGTCGTCGGGGTCGGTCGTGATGAGGTTGAAGCGAAACGCTGGACTGATACGTTCAATGTTAGGTGTTTCTAACAACTCCTTAAGCACTGTGTTTGCGATGACATTATTATATCGTTTCGCCAGAATCTCGTGATATTCAAAAAGGATGTCGTTGGTTATGCACAGGACATACTTGCCTGCACGGAATGCCTGCCAGATGTCATTGTTGTACGACCCTGGCATAATAATGTTGACGAGGCAGTTGGTGTCGAGGACTATTTTCATCTGTTGTACGGTGTGCGCTCATGCTGGCAGGACCAGTCATCCAACGTCTGTTGTGTGACATTGTTCTCTTTTTGGAACTGCAGCAGCAGGCGGTCAGTCTTTTGACGGTAGAACTGGAGCAGAATATCCTGCAACTCTTTCTGCTCTTGCTCGGTATCGACATACGACATCAGACTCAGGATGTTCAACTGTGCGGAATTTAACTGCGTTGCTTCCATAATTACGTAATATACCCTCGTTTTAAGTTTATGACAGGATAACGGCAATCGGCAATATTTATTGTGCATGGGTGGGATAGTACTACCAAATTGCAGCGGGTGGGCGAGGTAGAGGGGGTGGTGATAGTGTTAAATAAAGTTAAATTGCAGTTTTTTTTGAGGCTGGGTTGACGTTATTCGAAAAAAAGCGGTTATTATATAAGTGTAGACTATTGCTTAATTAAGAAACTGTTTAAATTTAATTCAATGTCTTTCTTGAAGCATCTGAACGGCATCTTTTCCTCCTTTTTTCAGTTACAATGGAACCCCATTGCGCCTTCAAAAAGAAGAAAAATCTGCTCGCCCATCTGCTTAATAAATCTCATCAATCAAATTTAAACAGTTTCTAATAATCAAAAATTAAAAATTATAAGCCGGAACTAATTGAAAATTAACAATTAAAAATTAGAATTATTTTGAATTTGTTGTTTGGATTCTTAGGGTTGCCCTACGGGCTCAAAATCAAACAAAATCTAATATAAAATCAAACAAAAATTAAAGATTTTGAAAGATTTTGTGGCAAAGCCTGCGAACTGAGGTCATGAACTGAGGTCATGAGCACCGCTGAATAAAAACATGGAAAGCGAATAGCACCGCTGAATAAAAAACATGGATGGCGAATAGTACCGCTTGATAAATTATAAATATAACGAGTCAGCGAAGCGACCTAAATAAAAAGGTTTTGAACGAAGCGACCTAAATTAAAATAGTTTCTTAATACCTGAAACTGAAGACTTAAGACTTATAACTTACAACTTAGAACTTAAAACTTAAAACTTAAAACTCATAGCTTAACGCTTGCAGTGGGGCGACGGGATATGCGATTGCGTGGGATACATATAGAAGACGAAGAGCGGTATGCGGCCTTGATAGAGCGGCACAGGGGGCTCGTGGAGCGGCTGTGCCTGTGGCGTTCGCACGGCGACTGGTACCTGTGCGACGAGCTGCGGCAGGAGTGCTACTGTGCGCTGTGGCGCTACCTGCCAGCCTTGCGCGAGGGGGTCGACGCGCTGCAGGAGCGGGCTTGGGTGGTGCTGCACTGCCGCGGGGTCTTCTCGCACTACGGGCGTCGCCGCGACGCGAAGAACCTTGACCCGCTGGAGCGCACCGACTTCCTGCAGTCCCTGGACGACAACGACGAGACACTGCTGCTGCACGCCGACGACGGCGGGGACGACCTCGCCGACATGGTTGCCGAGTACCTCACCGACTACGAATGCCGCGCGTTCAGGCTGCTTGCCGAGGGCTTCACCCTCCCCGAGCTGGCCGAGCGGCTGGGCATCGAGACCGAGAGCGCGGCGCGCCTCAGGCGACGCATCATCGTCAAACTACAGAAACACTATAAAATTGACCACGAATCGCACGAATGACACGGATATACTTTGAACACGGATTGCTCGGATTACACGGATATACTTTGACCACGAATCGCACGGATGACACGGATATACTTTGAACACGAATCGCACGAATAACACGAATATATTTTTGAACACGGATTGCTCGGATGACACGGATATACTTTGACCACAAATTACACGAATAGCACGAATATACTTTGAACACGGATTACTCGTATGACACGGATATTTGTCATAATAGTGTGATTGGTGTTTTACAAAACAAATACAAACCAATAAAAACCAATAAAAGAAAGGATTAACATGACAGCTTTTAAGAAGAAAGGGGAGTTTAAGCCGCGGGCGCTGACGCCGGAGGCCGTGGCGTACATCACGGCCCTTGCCGCCGAGCACTAGGCGGGCCTCGAGGAGCGCTGCGCCCGTTACTGCAGGCGTGCCGCCGTGCTGCGCACTGCGGCGGCAGCATGCCTGCTGGTGCTTTTTGCCACCAATGTCAACAATGCGTTTGCATCCGTACCGCGCTACGAAAAGACATATTCAAGTATTAAGTCAGACGGTGCTTCAATCTGTCAGACCATCGACACGCTGTTAATATGTCAGCAAACGGCGCGGGCGGCCTCCGTGCTGTAGTTGGCGTACCGACACAGACTGATAACAAGACACAAGATAATGGATCAAATAAAGAAGATACGGCGTTTCTGGATTGTAGTGGGCGCATTGCTTGTCGTGGTTTTTGTCGCTATCCTGCTGTGGCATAGGTGGTACTGGTTCTTCCCGTCGAAAGAGGTGAGCGAGATGTATTCCAAATACGAGCATGTCGACGGCATCAATGCCGCATACGTTCAGGCCTACCGCGTCAACGACACGGTGACGGTGGATGTCACACTGCTCCAAGCCGTAAGCGACACGGGCTGGACCATACTGCAACACGACTTCAACCTCCCGATAATCCCCAAAGAGTATGAGGCAATAGTTTGTAGCGACAGCAACAAAGTTACCGTAAAAGCCATAAATAAAAAAGACCCAGCAAGCCCTGTCGACACTGTCAACGTGTTAAACAATAACACAATGATTATATCACGCCCCAAACGTACACTTTGTATCTTTTCAATAACCGACTCCACGCAACTGAATGCAATCCTCAATTTCTATTACGATTACAATACCAACAACAATAAAACAATCTTTAAATTATGATCAAAAAATCAAGAACAATCAAAGCGTTAGCACTTATCGCAGTGCTTGGAACGATGGCCGCAGGCTGTCAGAAAGAAACAATGGTCGAACCACAGACGAGCGTTACCGAGGTGGACGCAGTGCACCATGTGCACTACACCATCAACGGCGAGCTGTGTCAGGAAAGGCTTGTAGGTGAGGAGGCATGGAACGATTTCCTCTACCGCATGCTGGCGTTGGCGGAGCGTGGTTACACAGTCCGGATCCTCAACGAGAGCCGCACATCCCAAGTCTCGGCCTCCAAGGAGGTTGTCACCTACACAACCACCGACAAGGATGCCGCCGCCTGGTGTAACAACATGTATTCACTCGGATACGAAGTGTCGCTCAGTTACGACCCAGAAACAGGAGTATACACCTGCATTGCCATCAAGTAAAACAAACAACAGCAAACCATAATAACAGTTTGCACAAAACTTTAATGCCTATGAAATTCATCTAATCAAGCCCATACACATGTATGCTGCGTCGGCATGTGCGGGCTATAAAAAGAGGGTGCCGACGCAGGGAGAGTGTCTTGAACTTTCACAACATATAATTCACTCATCCCTGCTAAGGAGCACCCGAGACGCGCAATAAAATCACGCAGTCTTAGTTATAACGAAAGACAACCGATTGTATTGTGTAGATGGTGTTTCGTTTCGTGAAGGCTGCAAAAAACAAACAACCCCAAAAACAACAAAACAATGAAAACAAAATTAATACACAGATTTTTAGGCGTGCAGCCCTCCACTATAATGAAGCCGTTGACGGTTTCTTTTGCACTCCTTTTATCTATTTTAACAACGAAAGCATACGGTCAAGAGTTAGACATGTACCACGGCTTATCGTCTGTTGTGCAAAGCAACATCATTGTCCGCTGTTATAATGGAGATCAGTTCGTTAGTTATGAAGAAACCGACTCAATGCATCTTTTCCTATGGGTTAAAGATGACTCTACCATTATATATGCCGCAGGTATTCCTTTGGACCTATTTGTTCGAGACTTCGAAATATACAAGGATTTGGTATATTTCTGCGGATATAGAAAATCCGGAAACCAAACAGATGGAATGATAGGATATTTCCGCATAGATGTGACTTGTCATCCTTCACCAAAAAACTTTTATGTTTATGACAATATTTGGTTCGCTTCTACACACTCTAAAGAATTTACCGAAATGGAGGTGTATGACAAATATGCTGGATCCTCATGGGCTGGCGACAGTGTGTTTCTCGTAGCTGTTGGCGTGGACCGAAATGGTCAGAGTCTTGTCCTGGAAGCAATAGGCGAATACGACAATATGGCAAATTGGAGGTACTCATTAGGACGAGGCCAATATACAAATACGAATGAAACATTTGAACAAATATCTGTTACAGACTCATTTGTAGTAACCGCTGGTACTATATACAACGACTTAAAGAACGGCATGGGGTTCAGAGCGTTTGATAAATATGGTACCCATGATATGTTTTCCAATCCTTCAATACACGACAATGTCTATAGATATTTACCACAAGGCAGTCCGGCAGCGCCAACGCAGGTAGTACAATATCCTATCTCGAACCGCTTTGAAATGACAGCAATAGACAACGACACAATAGCCACTCTTTCTTTATACAGGATAGACAATGGGGGCATGCCGCCCGTGATGTATTATGGTTTTTTACTGAACCTATATGATATCAAACAGGCTATTACTACCATGAACAGTCCATGCGTGCATTCAATGGGAACCCCTGAGTCGTACTTTTGGGGGAATATATACGATTTGAAATACGATGTTAAAAAAGAGCAATTGGTTGCAGTTCTCACCGCCGATGTTCCGTCATGGGGTCCACAGAGCGTATTCGCAATAATTCCATATGCACAGCCGCTGCCGATTACATTTGACTATAATTACGCACCTCTTGGATATGATTACAATATGGTGATACCGATGTATCGCCCAACCCTCACACACTATTCATATCTGCTATCAAGTCGTTACATTGGTTGGGATTTGGTGGATTACTACAGATACCCCAATACCACTCCTTCGTATGTACCACAATGCGTCGTACAAGGACAGGAAACATGCGATTACCCCGGAGACATGATGTCAAGATACGAAGTGGCACCTTTAAAGATCTATCGCAAAGCCACGTTCAAATTCAGCAAAGAAACCATGACATGCGTAGACAAAAAGCTAAAGGTGACATGCCGTCATAATTTATAAAAAGGTCATAAACATATATATAATTGCAATATCATGAAAAAATATCTTGTTATTATGTTATTATTGGCATCTGTAATGCCGATTTTCGCCCAAACAGACACTCTACGCTGGAGGCAGCGTGAACCGACCTTTTACTATTGGAACAACCACTGGGCAGACGTGCAGGGCGGCACCTTGACTATTCGAGATGTATCATGTGCATCCATGATAAAAGCACGCCGTTGTATTGCCGACAGCACACTGAAGGTGATAGGCGTTGCGGCTCCGGTATCGATAGATTATATGCAATGTCGTATTGACACCAATTTGATAGCCATCAGGGTGGCGGAATATTTCCAGCTGTATGAGGCCACAGCAGACAGCTTTTACCTTGTAGCCGAGGCTCGTTATGACACCGCACATCCACGTTACCGCATGGTGATGCACAACCCTTTATTCCGGCCACACGTCCCCTTAGACCCAGACCCATGGGACGACGACACCCTCGAGCTTATGCCGTATGTATATGAGGCTTATTTTGACAAGCCATACATAGTAAGCGATTCGTTCTATGTGGCGGTAACACACAACAACAGTGATTGGTATATAGACGATAATACCGGAAATTATAGACGATTGCCGGGCTATGGAACACTGTATTATACAATTGCAGGTGCATGTGCCATAGAAGACCACTTTAGAATAAAATACACCAACCCCTTTAATCAAATCCCTGAAAACCGACTGAATGAAGAAACAAGTGCTTATCGCGACTATTACCTGCAGGGCTGGACGCATATAGACCCATGCAACTCCACGGAGCACCCCTCATATATGTACCTATTCCCCATATTCGACACCACGGGGCTTGATATACACGGCTTCAGGTGGGTAGGCGAGTGCGACTCGGTGCGTAACGTGCAACTGCTGGATGCCAACGGCAATCAAGGCTGGGCCTACCTGTCGTGGAACGCAGGACAATATGCCCGCTGGTGGGAGGTGTCGTACGGCCGTCGTGGCATCCGTCCCGAAGAAGGCATGCGCGACACTGTCCAGAGCTCCTTCGTCCGCCTCGAGGGGCTGCAAGCCGACAGCCAGTATGTGGTGTACGTGCGCGAGCGCTGCCGCGAGGACACGCGCAGCGTGTGGTCGCGCTACTTTATATTCCGTATGCCCCATGCCTCGGAGGTGGAGACACCGCAGAAGACGGACGTCGACATCTACACCCACCTCATCCCCAACCCCGCGTCGGGTCCCGTAACCGTGATATCGGGCTTCAGGATAGAGGCCGTCGAGGTGTACACCGTGGCGGGCACGCTGGTGGAGACCATAGGTCTGAAGGCCAACACCGGCGTGATCGACACCTCGCGCTGGCCCAAGGGTGCCTATATCCTCCGCATCCGCACCTCGCACGGCGACACCGCCAAACGCCTCGTGGTGCAATAACCCTCGCGAGCTTGACGAGCGTGGCAAGCCCCGCGAACTTGACGAGCAAACGTCCCTCAACCGAGGCCTAACCAAGACGCAAATGTTTTCACCCATAACGTAAACAAGCAAACAACATTCACAAACATCTTAATTCCCATGAAATTCATCTAATCCAGCCCTGCACAAGTATTTGTGCGGGGCAATAGAAAGAGGGTGCCAATGCTGGGAGAGTGTTATCGTTTTTTGCAGAACTGGTTTTACACTTCCCTGCCAAGACGCACCCAAGCGCAGAAACAGGACTCTGCGGTTTTTGGTGTAACGCGGGCGGGACTTGATTATTGTGTCATCGCAATAATTGCATAGCCCATTACTTTCTTACCGCAGAACATACAGCCGAAGAGTTCGCATAAATAGAACAAAACAACAGAATGATTAAAGAATAAATGTCATGACACCAATAATATATTATCGAAGCGACCACCATCCGAGGGCAAAAAAGCCAACGCTTTGCCATAGAGGTTTTGCCGCATTGCGGACTATCAGCTTCATTATCTTCCTATCATTTGCCGCAAGTGGGTATGCTCAATTTGAAAAACATGTAGACCTTAGTCTATCCAATCCCGTACAAAAAACCATCGTACGAAACAATGGCGACACTGGTTTTGTTAGTTATGTGGAGACAACGACGCAGCATCTTTTTATTAAAGCAGACGACACGATGGGAGTTATATTCACAGTAGAACTACCATTCGTCTACACTGTTAATGATTTTGAAATATACGAGAATATGGCTTTCTTCTGTGGCCACGAAACAACACCGACTGGCAGTCAATTAGGACTTATTGGCTATTTTTACTTGGATAGTATATGTGTATATAAAAGAGATGTTTATATTTATAGCAACATAACGGTTGAACCCGGTCAGCCGCTAGTATTGGCAAAAAATTTTACCGAATTGGAAATTGTGGAGAATTATACGCCTAGAGATAGCATTGCCATTGTAATGATTGGCATAGACGGCAACGACAGGCCTGTCGTATTAGAAGCAATAGGACCATACAACAATCCAACAAATTGGAGATATGCATTGGGGTACAAAAGTAAAAACGAAGAGAAAGAAACATTTGAACAAATATCCGTTACAGAGCATTATGTAGCTACTGGAGGCACTGTCTTTGACGACCTTGCTGATGGTATAAGTTTTAGGTTTTTCATAAGGCACAATAATCCTGACATGTTCTATGGCAGTACATTGCACAACGATGTATACAGATATCCGACAAACAGCCCCATACCACCAACGCCACTACCGACACCAGTATATGCCACACTTTATCCAGTCAACAGACAATTTGAAATGACAGCTGTTAAGGGTGACCGTATCGCCACACTATCTATTTGTGACCAAAATGCACAACCGCAGATGTATTATGGTATTTTGCTGAATGTATACGACATCCCACAAACAATTTCTACGCCCAATATCAATTGTCTGTATTCCATGCACAATCCACCTGCGTACAATATTGGCTCGACGTATGTATCCGACCTCAGGTATGATGCGGGCAAGGATAGACTACTTGCACTCCTCACCGTAGATGTTCCAGGCGTGGGAACTAAATGTGTGTGTGGTATGATTCATTATTCACAACCATTGCCATTTAACTTTGACTACTACACCATATATGGTTTATATTTCAACAAAGTTGTATTGACCGACTATGGGGTATCGTACTTGTCGTCTGGCCATTCTGGAGCCGGGTCACCCATTGCCGAGTATTACAAATATCCTTTGGGAACTTCACCAAATTGCAGTGTCATGTTTACTCATGGTTGTTCGGCTCCTGAAGAATTCACATCAAAAAGCCACAACTACCCGCTTGACACTTATCGTGGCGTATTTAGCTTCAACATGGATTCCATGCCTTGCTTACCTTATAGAATTAACCGCATATGTTATTGATACAAATAAATTTACATACATACACACAAACAATACAAAACAAAATAATATCAATATAATGAAAAGAATAGTATTATTCGTAATGCTTGTATTGGCGGCGGTATGCGCCATGGCGCAAGTTGATACTCTTGCGTGGAGACAACGGGAACCTACATTTTATTATTGGGATAACCACTTTGCCGATTGCTACAGTGGGGGCATTACTTCCAACTATAGTGATAGGGTTTCAGTTATAACGGCGCGCCGTTGCTATATAGACACCACGCTGAAGGTTATTGGCATAGCTTCACCAGTCATGATACGGAAACCGAGTGCTGGATCTATATTTCATATAGGAGACACCGTGATGTCGCACCGCTTGCCAGAATACTTCCAGCTTTACGAGGCCACAGACAGCAGTTTTGACCTCTTGGCCGAAGTGCGCTACGACACCGCTCACCCGCGCTACCGCATGGCACTGCCAAGTGTATGGGATCTTGATGAACAATGGGAGCCTCTCGAGGAATATCCATATGTTTACGAGGCTTATTTTGACAAGCCCTACCTTGTAAGGGACTCATTCTATGTAGCCTTTACGACGTACAATAACGATATCTTTTATAATGAGTCAACAATGCAATATGAAGGACGACGATACTATCCTACAATATATTATCAAATTGCCTTCAATCCAGTAGACGGACTTCTATCTGACAATTTCAAATTGAAATATACCAACCCGTTTGACAGATATTGCCCAAATTTTCCAGAAGATTTACTCTACTATCAACAAAGTTATAGAAGAGGTTGGTTTTACAGTGTATGGTCAATAGATTTCATTCCAATCTTTCCTATCTTCGACACCACAGGATTGGACATACACGGCTTCAGGTGGATTGGCGGGTGCGACACCATACGGACGTTCCACCTTCTGTATATCGACAGCGGCAGGGCGTACCTCTCTTGGAACGCCGGGCCAAAAGCACGGTGGTGGGACGTGAGCTACGGCCCCTCGGGGACAACTCCCGAACGGGGCACCAAGATACAGCAACACACATCAATGGTATGCCTCGACAGCTTGCAGGGCGGACGGCGGTATGTGGTGTACGTGCGCGAACGCTGCCGCGACGACACGCGTGGGCCGTGGAGCGACAGCGTAAGCTTCTACATGCCGGCATCGTCAGGAATACAGCAGCCCGAAGCGTCGATTGTTGAGTGCAGCACTCACCTTATTCCCAACCCCGCGTCGGGTCCCGTAACCGTGATTTCGGGCTTCAGGATTGAGGCCGTAGAGGTGTACACCGTGGCGGGTACGCTGGTCGAGACCATAGGCCTGAAAGCCAACACCGGCGTGATCGACACCTCGCGCTGGCCCAAAGGTGCCTACATCCTCCGCATCCGCACCTCGCACGGCGACACCGCCAAGCGCCTCGTGGTGCAATAACCATTGCCATATACCTTAACCCTAAAAAAACACAGAATCATGAGAAAGAGCCTTGTTCTTTTGTTATTGGCCGCATCGGTCATGCCTGCTTTTGCGCAGGTGGACACTCTACAGTGGAGGCAGCGTGAACCGACCTTTTACTATTGGGGCACCCATTGGGCTGACTGCCAGGAAGGCGGCGTGGCTTATAAAGACGTTCAGCTTGAGGCGCTGATAGAGGCGCGCCGCTGCATTGCCGACAGCACGCTGCGTGTGATAGGCGTTGCGGCACCTGTGTCGAAGTATATACACGGCTACCGCGCAGACAGCACCGATGCCTTCCGCGCCGCCGAGTATTTCCAGCTGTACGAGGCCACGGCCGACAGCTTCTACCTCGTGGCCGAAGTGCGCTACGACACCGCTCACCCGCGCTACCGCATGGAGATGCACGAGCCCTGGCACGGGTGGTTCAACCCTTCGGAATACGACGACTACGAAGATGTGCCGTATGTGTACGAGGCTTACTTCGACAGGCCCTACACCGTGCGGGACTCGTTCTACGTGGCGGTGACCCACAACAACAGCGACTGGCAGTTCAACAATGATACAAGACAGTACGAAGAGTCTGTGCATTACCCAACGCTGTACTATTACATGAGCAGCCGCGAGGCGGAAAAAGACTACTACAGAATAAGATACACCAACCCCTTCGACCAGGTGGCCGAGAGCGGGCTGACGGAAAGGCAGTCCGAGCTGCGCAACCTATATCTGCAGGGATGGATACCCGTCGACCCCAACGTAACCACATGGGGCGCCTTCCTGCACCTGTTCCCCATCTTCGACACCACGGGGCTCGACATACACGGCTTCCAGTGGGTGGGCGAGTGCGACACGATTAGCAACATGCAGCTGGTCGACATCACCGACGGGGTGGTCTACCTGTCGTGGAACGCAGGGGAGCACGGCCTATGGTGGGAAGTGGCGTACGGTCTTGACGGCACCACGCCCGAGAGCGGCCTGCGCGACACCGTACAGAGCTCGTTCATCCGCCTCGAGGGGCTGCAGCAAGACAGCGATTACGTGGTGTACGTGCGCGAACGCTGCCGCGAGGATACACGCAGCCCTTGGTCGCAACCCTTCGCATTCCGTATGCCGCATATCTCCGACGAGTCAATACCGCAGAAGACTGTCGTCGACATCCACACCCACCTTATTCCCAACCCCGCGTCGGGTCCCGTAACCGTGATATCGGGCTTCAGGATCGAGGCCATAGAGGTGTACACCACGGCGGGGGCACTGGTGAGCACGCAGCAGGTGAAGGCCAACAGCACCATGCTCGACGTGCGGACGCTGCCCGCGGGCACCTATATCCTCCGCATCCGCACCTCGCACGGCGACACGGCAAAGAAACTTACGGTGATTAACAATTAAAAATTAAAAATTAATAGAGGGTGCTCCTGCATAGATGGCGGGGGCACTTTTTTTTGTGTACATCACCAAACAGTACCTCAAAAAAGTAAAATGAAATACCTCAAAAGAGTAAGATAAAACACACTCTCAACCTGATTGCAAGATAGTTAGACGCGTATATTTTTCACCTCGCCGCGCTCTACTCCTGCCGAGTCGGTGTGGCCGTTATTTTGTTCGGTGAACTCGAGCATCTTCTTGCTTTGGTTGACGTCGATGGCTTCGCTGACGTTTATCACGTAGTCGCCGAGCTTCTCGTAGAGGGCGTAGATGCCGCTGTAGGTGGAGCCTATGGCGTAGTCGTAGACGCCGAGGCGGAGGTCCTCGAGGTGGCGAGCACGCAGCTTGTCGCGGTACTGGTTGATCTGGTCTTCGGCGGCGTAGGCTGCGGCGAGGTCGACCTTGGAGTAGTCGCCCTGCAGGTTGGCGTCCATGATTTGCAGCGCCTTCTGCACAAGGGCGTCGATATGGCTGATGTTGTCGTTGAGGGTGCTGTCGAAGTGGACGGCGGTCTCGCGCTTGGTCTTGCGCCACATGGCGAGCTGGTAGATGGCGTCGCCGATGCTCTCGAGGTTGTCGATGATGCGGAGCATGGCGCTGATGGTCTGCGAGCCTTCCTTGGAGAGGTCGCCCTCGGATACCTTGGTGAGGAACTTGGTGATTTCGAGCTCCATGTGGTCGGTGATGCCTTCGTATTTCTCTATACGCTCGAAGATGTGCGTGAACTCATCCTCGTCCTTGGCGGTACGGAGGCCCGGCAGGAAGGAGTACATGCGGAGCACACGGCGCGAGAAGTTCTCTATCTCCTTCTTGGCGCTCTGGATGTTGAGCTCGGCGGTGTTCATGAAGCCGCCAGCGATGAAGGTGAGCTTGCTGTCGTCCTCGTCCTCGTCGGCCGGACTCTTGACCATCCAGTTGACAATCTTGATGATGACTGGTATAAACCACACGAGGATGAGGGTGTTGACGACGTTGAAGAAGGTGTGGAAGATGGCGAGGGCGAGGGGCAGCGCGCCGGGGCTGTAGCCAGTCATGCCCGGGCGCAGGTAGGGACTGTGACCTATAAGGGCCATGGTGGAGGTGTCGATAACCTTCATGAGGGGATAGAAGAGCACGAGGGTGATGAGCACGCCTATCACGTTGAACACCAGATGCGCACGGGCGGCTTTCTTGCCCGCCGAGTTGGCCACCATGGCTGCGAGGTTGGCGGTGATGGTGGTGCCTATGTTCTGTCCCATGACCAACGCCACGGCCATGGGGAACTCTATCCAGCCATTGTAGCACATAACGAGTGTGATGGCCATCATGGCCGCCGAGGCCTGAATGAGGCAGGTGAGCAGCGCCCCGATGACGACGAAGAGGAGTATGGAGAGGTAGCCCGAATGCGAGAGGCGGCCCAGGAACTCGAGGAAGTCGGGGTAGGCCGAGAGGTCGGGCATTGCCGTCTGCAGGAAGCCCATGCCCACCAGAAGGAGGGATAGGCCAATGATGGACTCGCCTATGGACTTGAGCCTCGTCTTCTTGGCAAAGAGGAAGAGCAGCGCGCAGGCCGCCAGGAAGAGAGAGAGGGAGAAAGCTCCGCCCGACTCGCCGAGGCCGAAGAGGGTGATAATCCACGCGGTGAGGGTGGTGCCTATGTTGGCACCCATGATGACGGCCACTGCGCCCGAGAGGGAGAGCAGACCGGCATTGACGAAGCTCACCACCATGACCGTGGTGGCCGACGAAGACTGGATGGCGGCGGTGACGGCGGTGCCGGTGAGGATGCCACTGAAGGGGTTGTTGGTAATCTTGTCGAGGGTGTTGCGCATCTTGCTGCCGGCGACTTTCTGCAGACCCTCGCTCATAAGCTTCATGCCGAACAGAAACAGTGCCAAAGCACCAGCAAAGTTGAGAATAATGGTGACTACCTCAAAAAAAGACATTGACTATTATGCTGATTTTAACGTTTATATAAAGACGGGGCGTTTTCGTAAGCCAATGCAAATATACACAAAAAAAGGAGACGCAATATATTTTTTTATAAACACACTGTCGACGGCACGGCACAGCGACGCAAGAGGGAACGCAAACTTCGAAGAGAAAGTTTTTTTTGCCATGTCGGAAAAAGTCAGTATTTTTGCAAAACGAATCAACGCATACAACACGTACTCAAAACATCTGAGAAAATGGAGTATACAATCATTATACAGAAGAATGCCAACGGTTGGTACACAGGCCAATGCGAGCAAATTCCCGAAGCCATATCGCAGGGCGAGACATTGGAAGAGCTGAAAGAAAACATGTCGGACGCAATACGCATGGTCATCGATTTCAAGAAAGAAGAGACCCGCCGACAATATGCAGGGCGGAAAATGTTCCGTCGCCGTGTCGCTGTGGCTTGAATAGACAAAAGCATCTACATATAGACATTCCCCAATCAAAAATAAACTGAGCAATAAATCACGCTAATGAAAACTCTTATAAAGAATATCAAACAGTTGCTGCAAGTGGAGCGGACGCCGAGGAGCCGCGTATGCGGCGCGGACATGGCCCGCATGGACAGCATAAGCGACGCATACCTGATAGTGGAGGACGACCGCATTGCCGACTTCGGACGCATGACAGAGCTCAAGGAACAGAGCTTCGACAAAGAGATTGACGCCCACGGGCGCATGGTGCTGCCGGCATTCTGCGACTCGCACACCCACCTGGTGTATGCAGGCAGCCGCGAGATAGAATATATCGACAAGATACGAGGACTGAGCTACGAGGAGATTGCCAAGCGCGGCGGCGGCATACTGAACTCGGCGAAACGAGTGCAGGAAGCCGACGAGGCACAGCTGTACGACGAGGCGATGGAACGTCTGCACACCATGGCGACCTACGGCACCGGAGCCGTGGAGATAAAGAGTGGCTACGGCATGACCACCGAGGCCGAGCTGAAGATGCTGCGCGTGATACGCCGCATAAAGGAGACGTCGCCCCTGACGGTGAAAGCCACACTGCTCGGCGCCCACGGCATACCCATGGAATACCGCGGACGGCAGGAAGCCTTTGTGGACCTGGTGGTTGACGAGATGATACCGAGAGCCGCCGACGAAGGACTAGCCGACTTCGTGGACGTGTTCTGCGACGCGGGCTTCTTCACCGTTGAGGACACGGAGCGCATACTTGAAGCCGGTGCCAAACGCGGCCTGCGGGGCAAGATACACGCCAACGAGATGGCCTGCTCGGGAGGCATCCAGGTGGCGGTGAAGCACAACGCCCTGTCGTGCGACCACCTTGAATACACCGGCGAGGCGGAGATAGAGTGCCTGAAAGGCAGCGAGACCATGCCGACGGTGCTGCCAGGCGCCGCCTTCTTCCTGAACATGCGCTACGCGCCGGTGCGCCAGATGATAGAGGCCGGGCTGCCCGTGGCCATGGCCAGCGACTACAACCCCGGCTCGTCGCCAAGCGGCAACATGCAGCTGGTGCTGTCGTTTGCCTGCGTGAACTACCGCATGCTGCCCGAAGAGGCCATAAACGCCACGACACTGAACACCGCCTACGCCATGGGGCTGAGCGACACGCTGGGCAGCATTGCTGTGGGCAAACGCGCCAACTTTGTGATAACAAAGCCCATACCGACCTACGAATACCTGCCATACGCATACGGCGAGAACAAGGTGGAGCAGACCTTCCTGAACGGAAAAGCATTGTAGACACATCATGCTAACGATAAACGACATACACAAATCATACGGCAGCCTGCAGGTGCTGAAGGGTATAAACATGACCGTGGAGCAGGGCGAGGTGGTGTCGATAGTAGGTGCATCGGGCGCCGGCAAGACCACGCTGCTGCAGATAATAGGCACGCTGGACAAGCCCAACAGCGGCAGCGTGCTGTATGACGGCGTTGACGTGACGCGCCTGACGGGCGATGCCCTGTCGACGTTCCGCAACCGCAACATAGGCTTTATCTTCCAGTCGCACAACCTGCTGCCAGAGTTCACGGCACTGGAGAACATCTGCCTGCCCGCCTTGATAAAAGGGACGTCGCTGAGCGATGCCCGCAAGGAGGCCATGCGCCTGCTGGGCGACCTGAACCTTGAACACAGAGCCACACACAAGCCGTCGGAAATGTCGGGCGGCGAGCAACAGCGCGTGGCGGTGGCGAGGGCACTCATAAACAAGCCGTCGGTGATACTCGCCGACGAGCCGTCGGGCAACCTCGACAGCAGCCATGCCCGCGACCTGCACAAACTATTCTTCGACCTGCGCGACCAGTACAAGCAGACATTTGTGATAGTGACTCACAACGAGACGCTTGCCGAGATGGCCGACCGCAAAATCGTAATGCAAGATGGAAAAAACATATAAACAAATGGTGTGCGGCCTCAGACCTGTGATGGAGGCCATAGGAGCCGAAGCGCAGATTGACAGGATACTGATACAGAAAGGCTTGTCGGGACCCATCTTCTTCGAGCTGAAACACATGATAAGCGAGAACGGCATACCGTTCCAGTATGTGCCGGTGGAGAAGCTCAACAAGATGACCGAAGCCAACCACCAAGGGGTGATTGCCATGATATCGCCCATACGCTACCACAGCGCCATGGAGCTGCTGCCACAGCTGCAGGAGGGCGACCACGCGGCGATGGTGCTGCTGCTGGACCACATTACCGACGTGCGCAACATGGGAGCCATCATACGCACCGCAGAATGCGCCGGAGTGGACGCCGTGATAGTTCCCGACCACGGCAGCGCCCAGATAGGCGAGGACGCCATAAAAACCTCGTCAGGAGCCATGCTGCGTGTGCCTATATGCCGCGAGGCAAACATGAAGACGGTGCTCAACCTTGCACGCCAGTGCGGGATGCAGATATGCGCGGCGACGGAGAAGGGGCGCACCATGTACACGGAAGTGGACTTCGGCCGCCCTACCCTACTCATCATGGGCTCGGAGGACACCGGTGTGTCGAACGAATTGCTAAAGATGGCCGACATTGCGGCTGCACTGCCCATGAAAGGTCAGGTACAATCGTTGAACGTGTCGGTGGCGGCCGCCATATTCATGTACGAGGCCATCAGACAACGCAAATAAGAAGCGATAAGGTTAAACGACTAATCGGTGTAGGTGAAGAGCCCGTAAGGCGACTGGACAGTGACCTGTCGGCCGCTATGAGGCTCGCAATGACCGATAACCTTGGCATCGATATTGAACGAGCGGGATATATCAATAATACCCTGCGCGGTGGCTGCGTCGGTGTAGATCTCCATGCGGTGCCCCATATTGAACACCTTGTACATCTCCTTCCAGTCGGTGCCGCTCTCAAGCTGTATCATGCTGAAGAGAGGCGGAATGTCGAACATATTGTCTTTTACGACATGCAGGTCGTCGATAAAATGCAGCACCTTGGTCTGGGCGCCGCCGCTGCAATGCACCATGCCGTGGATATTGCTGCGGAAAGCGTCGAGAACCTTGCGGATGACGGGGGCGTAGGTGCGTGTTGGCGAGAGCACCATCTTGCCTGCATCTACGCCGGGGACCTGAGTGGCGTCGGTGAGATGACGCGAGCCACAGTAAACCACCTCTTGCGGAAGGCTGTTGTCGTAGCTCTCGGCGAAACGCTGCGCATAGTCGCGGCAGAAGACATCGTGGCGTGCCGACGTGAGGCCGTTGCTGCCCATGCCGCCGTTGTACTCACGCTCGTAGGTAGCCTGTCCGAACGATGCCAAGCCCACGATGACGTCGCCTGCCTGGATGTTGGCATTGTCGATAACATCGGCACGACGCATGCGTGCAGTGACTGTGCTGTCGACAATAATGGTGCGAACGAGGTCGCCCACATCGGCAGTCTCGCCGCCAGTAAGATAGATGCCTATGCCGAGGTCGCGCATCTGCTGGAGGAACTCCTCGGTGCCATTGATGACGGCACTGATGACCTCGCCAGGGATAAGGTTCTTGTTACGCCCTATGGTGGATGAGAGCAGTATGTTGTCGGTTGCACCCACGCACAAAAGGTCGTCGAGGTTCATGACCACGGCGTCGACGGCTATGCCTTTCCAGACGGAGAGGTCGCCAGTCTCTTTCCAATACAAATAGGCCAAGGACGACTTGGTACCTGCGCCGTCGGCATGCATGATATTGCAGTAATCGGTATCGCCGCCAAGAATATCAGGGATAATCTTGCAAAACGCCTTGGGATAAAGCCCTTTATCGATGTTTTTTATAGCATTATGGACATCCTCCTTAGAGGCTGACACTCCACGCAGGTTGTACTTGAGCGTATCGGACATAACAAGCTAACTTAAAGAGAATAACTATTGGGTAACTACTCGATGGCCGCAGCTATCTGAGCAGCAAGAGCCTGCATCTCGGCGGGCTCAAGGCTCACATGGTGCGAGAAGTTGAGGTCGCCAGGGTTGTTGAGGGGCATAAGATGGATATGCGTGTGAGGCACATCTATGCCAACAACGGCAACGCCAACCTTGATACAGGGGCAGACCTTCTTGAGACCTTTGGCCACCTTGCGGCTGAAACGGTGAAGGCCGACGAAGAGGTCGTCGTCGAGGTCAAAGATGTAATCGACTTCCTTCTTGGGGATACACAGGACGTGGCCCTTAACGACAGGGTTGACATCGAGGAAAGCGAGGAAATCATCAGTCTCGGCCACCTTGTAGCAAGGGATTTCACCGGCCACTATACGCGAAAATATTGAAGGCATGGTATTATTTTGTTAATATAGTTTATATAAGCCATTAACGCTCGATGGAGAGTATCTCGAAATGCATGGTGCCTGCAGGCACAACCACCTCGACATCTTCGCCCACCCTCTTGCCAAGAAAAGCCTGGGCAAACGGCGATGTGACAGATATCTTACCCTCCTTGAGGTTAGCCTCACTCTCGGGGACGATAAGATAGTTCTGCTTCATGTTGTTCTTGGTGTTGCGGATGCAAATCTTTGAAAGCAGAAGCACTTTGCTTGTGTCGATCTTGGACTCGTCGATGAGACGTGCGTTGGCAATGAGATCCTGCAACTTGGAGATACGGGCTTCGAGAAGGCCCTGCGCCTCCTTGGCGGCATCGTACTCGGCATTTTCAGACAAGTCGCCCTTGTCGCGCGCCTCGGCGATAGCGGCGGAAGCAGCCGGGCGGTCCTTGACGATGAGCTGATGCAGTTCGTCCTTCAGTTTCTGCAATCCTTCTTCACTATAGTATTTAATCTCTGACATACTTGATGTTTATATTTTACATTAATAGACGGTTGGTGAGTGAAAAATTAGGAAAGGTTCTTGAGAACCTTTCCTAATTTGTATTTGCACAAAAGCAAAGGGTTACAGCTTAATCGTAGCTCCAATGGAGTGCGTGCCTTTCATAGGATAGGCACTGCGATAAGAATAATCGATTGCTATTGAGTTGCTACCCTTCTTTGAAAGCGGTATCTCGACTGTTGCACCGGCGCACACGCCCGTATTGGCGGTGGTACGGTTGTCGACATCGAATATGTCGGTCTGATAGACATAGCCCGCACGCAGCTGGAACATCTTCAGCAAAGCATATTCAAAACCTGCCGCAAAGTTGTCCTTCAGGAAGGCGTTCGACGTGAAGTTGCCCGCCAAGGTAAGGCGCTGATCCCACTTGTTGAACAAGAAATCGTAGGAAACACCGATATTGAAGCATGTGGGCAACTCCATCTCGGCCGAACGGAACTCGACCGTCATATTGTTGCCTGCATCGTTCACAGTGGTGAACGACATACCGGTGCCGCCGAAACTCATTGCAGGTCCGATATTCTTGAGAGAGATACCGAACTTGAGCTCGTTATCCTCGCCCGTGACATACTGAATACCGGCATCGAGAGCCACGCCAGAGCCTGTAATATTGTCGGTCGACTCGCTGATAACCTTAATTACAGCACCACCGTGGATACTCGGGGTGAAGGAGTGTGAGTAGGCTACATTGATATTCATATAAGTCGGCGAGAATGTACCATTACTACCAGCCTCAGGGCTATTCTCCGTCTGGATGGGTATATCGCCGAAGCTCATAGCCATCACGTAGGCTGCCACGACGCCTTGGTCGCCCACACGCTGGGCAAGGCCGAAAGCATTGATGGAAGCTCCGCTTACCAAACCGCTTTTGCCACCCATCCACATGGTGTTGGAATAGGCGATTTCGGTCTTTTGGACAAAAGAGAGACCTGCAATATTCGAATAGAACGCATCAAGGCCACGACCACATGCCGTATTGACACTGCCCCAGCCCGCGCCACGAGCCCACGGATTGATGAGCAACTCAGTGGCACCAGCCTTTCCTCTACGGTCATCGTTGCCGGCGACGGCAGTCTGAAGTGCCAGCACCGTAACCAAGGAAAAAGCCGCAATTACTCTAAATACATTTTTCATCTCTATATATTTTTTTCTGTTGATTCAATGATGAAATTAGAACTGGAAAGAGTTAAGGTCGACAGGACGCATCGTGCCAAACCATTTCACCACCCTGTCGCCAATACCTTCGGAATGGAAATGTATGAGATACATACCGCCGGCGATGGGGATGCCGTTGTGGTTGTGGAGATCCCAGTCGTAGGTGGTTGTATTGGACGGTGTGGGACCGAGTCGACGGACCAAAGTTCCGTCAACCGTGTAGATGGATATCGTGGAGTTGGCCGGGACATTGATGAAACGCACCTTGGTTTCGAGCTGGCTGGCCGTCTCGTAAGATGAGTGGCTGTAGTAGGGATTGGGGACAACACCGATGAGCCCCATAATGGAATCCTTATAGCTCTGCTCGGCGTTCTCGGCCACAGCCTGGCCCGTGAGGGTGGCGATGTCGTCGGTGAGCTCGAACATGTACATCGGGTTGTTGTCGTTGCTAAGCTGGAGGCCGCAATTGACCGGAGTGGTACCGTTGTCGCCCATATACATACCGTAACGACGGTTGACATTGATGTCGATAGTCACATCGCAAGGAATGTTTCTCGGATTGTCGAAGACATAACGGTTCGACACCAACGGCATATTGACCCAAGCCACAGTGGAGAAGAAGAAAGCCGAGGAGTCACGCTGAGGAACGATGAACTTGGAACCTTCAGTCTTCAGGAGACCGCGATTGATTTCGGCGTTGGCGGAGCTACCGTTTGCAGCAATAATACGGTCGAGAGAGCGCAGCATCTTGACAGCCCAACGACCTGCATCGTACGAAGGAGTCTTGTACTCGGCAATAGTGTTGCTGTTGGCATGATAGCGCGGGAAACGCTGAGTCATGGCATTCATGACGTAAATGAAGTGGCGACCACCCATTACATAGTTCTGTGTACCGTCCTGAACGGTGCTTACGGGGTTCCACATCATATCGCGACCATTGCACTGCACATAACGGGAATCTTCGCCGAACATGATGTTCAAACGCTCACCCGTCTCAAGAGAGATAGCGTAGCCCGGGAACCAACCCATACCGCGATCGCTGATGTAGTTGGGACTGTTGGGATCGTCGGAGGCGCCTGTTGTCGTGGCGGTGTCACCGTTTTTGTCGACAGAAGCGTGTTTACGCATCTGGAAACGGCGGGCATAGCCTTCGGACTGTGTATAGTCGTCGCACATCTCAAGAACCGGGCAACGGGTCCACTTGCTCTGATCGCTGGTGATTACGATTCTAACGCTGGGGAGCTTGGACATATCGTTGAAGGCAATGGACTTGTTGGTAGTGAAATCCATCATACCACGCAACGTGGAGAAATAGGGTTTATATGTACGAGCATTCTGTACATTGATTCTGCGCAGCGAGTCTATGATGGTAGAATCGGAGATATAGTAACGCAGAGAGAATGCCGGATGGAACTCAAGAGCCGAGGACATACCATAGGGTGCCCACAAACCATTGACAACCTTTTCGAAAACCTGATACTTGTCGCGAGGTTCCACTTCGACACGCATCGTAGACTCGTTTCTCGTAGCACGGTAGTAGTCTTCATCGAGATAAGCCTCCGACATCGAATAGTTGCCCGTACGATCCTTGAACTGTTGCAAGGAATTCTCGGCATACTGCGAACCAGAGCGCACCCAGTTGTAGACCATGTAGTTGTCGTTGTCAGGGATACCGGACAGCCACTGTTTACTATTATCAGCGAACGTCATGGACGACTGCAAAATTGCACCGTCGTTAACAATACCGCTTCCCTTGGTGAGCTTCAACGTAGACGGATTCAAGACAAGATTCGAAGCCACTGGCGAGGGATTGGAAATGCCAATGGAAATACCCAAATCAAGGAAGAGCTGCTCGTTGTAGCGACCAATGACAAAGTCGGCAGTATCGGTATAGATGTTATCGTAGAGCGGTTCCCCGTCGACACGCGAGATCACCCAGCGGGCATCATCGTCTATGCCGTTGAACTGAATATAGAACTTACCCGGTTTGATATTCAGCGGGTCGACCACCTTTACGTTCACAGGACCTGCATTCTGCTCATACTGAGGATGAGCTATAATGCAAGGATTATCTATCGTAGCACTATATGTACCACCTGTTGTACGTTCTGAGAAGACGCCGGGAGCTTTGCCTTCAGCATTAGGCTCATCCATTAGCTCAGCGATTGAGGCCTCGGTGAGCTTCAACACGAAGCCACCATTGCCGTAGCCTTCAATACGTGTGATATTGGGGCAAAGTCCGTAGGCGGCCTGAGCGACCGTACCACCGTTTTCAGACACAGGATCGTGAGGAATGGCCTTGACGGCGGTGATAGGACCACCGTTCTCATTCTTACGACCTGCCAGATAGGGTTCCTTCTGTCCGTCGAGCTTGGCTGCATCAGTCTGAGAATACTCTTTATAGCGGTTGTGAGCATAAGCCACACAAATATAATAGTACTCTTTATTATTGACAAGCTTTGTGTTGTTGCCCGTGGCAAACTTGTCGTTGTTGATGCGGAAGACATGCTGAATGCCTTTATTGGCACCTGTCACCATGACCTCGCCCGTGAGGAGTCCTGTAGTGGAGTTAGAGGTGTAGTTGACCAAAGTGGCTATAGGAAGCGTTGCCTCGGTGCTGTCGTAATAGTTCTCTATATCGCACTGTGCAACGAGACGTGCCTTGGTCTCATCACCGATATCAGCGATAGATGTGTTGGCATCCTTAAGCTGGAAAATCTGGTAACCTTCAAATATGTAGCTGCGCTGTGCATCGGTATAGAGATGCTGCACATGATTCTCGTCGGTGTATGCTCTGACTATAGAGGGGTCAACCTCGGTATAGCGTTCGTTGTAGTTGTTGGAGGCCGGGTTCTCGTAAGTGATGTAGAGGATTACCTCGTTATTGAGTTCCTGGACCACCATTGTGGGAGCGTCAGGACCGTCAAGCACTTTGAAGCAGTTCTCGAACAGAGCCTGGCACACGTCGTCGATTTCACGAAGTAACTCGACGCTTGACCACGGAGAACCCGAAGTAGCCTGAGCGAAAGGAATACCCACGGTGATATAGTTCAAAGCACCAGGTTTCAGTGTGAAAGGACCAGCCGACTGCATAAAACGACGGTCGCCAGGAGTCACGTTCTCGCCCGCCGTCTCTTCGGTCCAGTTATTGGGATTCACTTCGGGAATCTCGCCATTAGTACCCCAATGCAACGGGTCGCTGTCGCCCGGGAACATGAAGTCGCAATCCAATTCGGTAGTTCCCTGGCTGATAGCATTGCCGCCATATTTCATGTGAGTACCGTTTTTCCAATAACCCTGAAGGTAGTTGTAATAGTCAGTAGCCTTGCTGGGCTCACCGTTGATTGAGTTGGAACTGTTCTCATAATAAACGAAGCGGCGCATACCGAAACGCTCATCGTCAACGATGTTATTACCAAAGTTCACACCGTTGATAGCGCAGTTGCCAATTATATCATCGGGAGTGAAATACCATGCAAGAGGATAATAGAGGTCGGCATCGTCGGTAAGACGGATTGTGTCGTAGCCACCACCAGGCAGAGCATAGGACTGCAGCTGGTCGGAATAATAGAGACGCATCTTGTCGATGTCGATTTTGGGATTGTCCTTGCCATCGGCATCCATATAAGGACCCTGGAAGAAGTCGATACCAACCGCAGGAGGCACACCAGAGTAAGCACCTGTACCAGGACCGTCTGTAGCCTTGCCGTTGTAGCAGTAGCCCAAACCGCGCTTCACATCGCAACCGATGAAGTCGTCATAGCCATATCCCAGATCCGGGTCAACCCACTGGCTGAAATATGTGTTACGCAGTTCATAGGTTGAACGGTTGATAATCTCATAACTATAGAAAGTCATGTTGTTGATTTCATTGTTGGTGGCGAAGGCAAAAGCCTGAGCGCGGATTTCCATACCGATGGGCTGACCCTTCGACTCGGTATGCACGTTACCCATATCGTTGAAGACCCACCAAATGGTCTGGTCGCCTTTAAGAACCTGGTCTGACAGGATACCGCCCTTGACAATTCCTGCCGAATCCTCCATGGTAGGCTTGGGGGAATAGTTCTCGCCCGGCTGGAGATTTGCTTTCAGCGTACGGGGGCAGAGCTCGTTGTCAAAATCATAATATGGATAATCGCCATTCTGGTAGTTGTAAATACCATCACCGTCGACATCGCAGAACGGAGCCAGGTAGAACGACTGGTTAGCATAGTCGGGATGGGCGGGCCAATCCTTGATAACCTGTGCTATAGCGCCGTCGTCATAGTTGGCATTGGGCGTAGCACCGTTCTCGGTATAGTCGAACATGGCCATAAAGGCTTGCACCTCGGCCTGGCTGATTTTATAGTGCTTGTCGTACTTGTTACAAGTCACAATATCCACATCGGCCGTACCGTCAATGGTAAGGGGACCCGGCCAATAGTCGTCGCCATCCTGGCCGAAACGCAGAGCGGCAATACGGAGCTGGTCGTTCACGTCGGTACCACCAATCCACAAAGCGGCGCAGTACAACGGAGTGGATGTACCGTCCTTGGGGATATGATACTGGGTGATGCTGCCGTCATACCACATATTTCCATAGCCGTTAATAAGCGCACGAACATTGTTAATGTTGAGCTCGGCTGTACTTTGTGCCCTCTTGCACACGGCAGCCTTGGACTGCACGTTAGTCCGTTTGAGCGTAGACTTCTTGCATGTCGTACACTCACGAGCCGTCGCCGTTCCCACTATTGATGAGAACAAGAAAGCCACCAATACGAATTTGCTAAATATATTCTTCATACTCTTATTAATTTTTCGTGATATGAGAAGGAATTAGAAACTGTAGGTCAAACCAAGCTTGATATGTCTCGGGTTGGCGTAGTTCCAATAATTGTTGATAAGGTAAATTGAGTAAAGGTCACGATAGGACTGCGGGTCGAGATAGGAGTTGATTGTAGACTGTGTGTCGGGGTCGGTGAGGTAGCCGTTGTCGTCGGGGTTACCTGTGACGCTGAAGACTCCAACCACATTGCGCAGGTCGAACAAGTTGTTGACCGTGATGGCGGCATTAAGTATGGTCTGACGTTTGCCAACCTTAATGAACCAGCTCTTGTCGACAACCATGTTGAAGTAGAAGCCCCACGGCAGACGGGCGCCACGGTAGCTACCCACAATTGTCTGCTGAGTGTTGCTGAAAGCCTTGGTGTAAGGACGGCCCGACTGAGCCACGGCCATGATGTTGACGCCAAAGTTCTCCAAAGGATAGATATCTTTTTTACGTTTCTGTTTCACACCGTTCTCATCTTTCTCCGTCACCATGCGTGTAAGCTTGAAGCCCTCGGCCTTGGCGTAACGGAAGTCGACGTTGGCCTTGAACTCATGACGACGGTCGTCGCTGATGGGGTTGAGCATCTTGAGTGTCGTGTAACCTTCCTTGATAAGCTCGGACATTGTCGTTGACGACAGACCTGTACCTTCGGCATACTGCAAAGTATAGTTGGCGTTGACACGGATGTTCTTCGTCTGACGTAAATCATAGGAGAGAGTGAAACCCTTGATGGTCTTAAAGTCGAGGTTGTCGTAAGAATAGTAGTTCGAGTTGGGGTCAGCACCTGCATACTGAACCAACTGAATGAGGTCACGGGTCTCTTTGTAATAAGCCGAGATGCTGATGGCCGAAACCTTGTTAAGCATCTGCTGGAAGCCCACCTCATAGTTGGTGATGCGTTCGGGTTTAAGGTTCGGGTTATTGAGTACCGACACCTGCGTCATATAGAGATAACTGAGGTAATCGGCCTGCCAGTTGCTAGACGGACGACGAGCGATAATGTCGTAGCTGGCCTTGAACTGAGCGGCATCGCCGACGGGGAACGAGAATGCTACACGAGGCATGACCACCACTTGCGGGTCATAATCCTTGAATGAGCTGGAACTTATCTTGTTGCCACTCTCATTACCGTTGTATGCTTTCTGACCATCGGTGGTACGGAACGGCGTAGCCTTACCGGATATCGGCGAGTAGACCGCCGTGGGCGAAGAGACCTCAACGCCGTCAGGGTTGTACCATGTGGAACCGCTACGGTAGCCCGTGATGGTGGGTGTGGCGGCACTGGGGTCGTCGACATATACTACCCAATCATCCTTTGCGTTGTTGGCAAACGCATTGTTGGCAAGCGTCGTGTTATACGATATACCTCCATTCTTGAGGTCGCCCACAGTGTAGGACTCATACAACAGGTAGGGATCCTTGAGCACCATCTGGTTGCCATCGAAACGGTCGACACGCACACCGACGTTGAAAATCAGGTCTTGGAAGTAGAACTTATCCTGGATGTATCCTGCCATATAAATGGGTGAGAACACCGGCAGATACTGATAGTTCTCATGGCCGCGGGACTTAGGATCGAAGAAGTCGTCGAGGTTCCAGTTGCGACCGTTGTATTTCTCTCCTGTGTGGTCGTAGCCGTAGAAACTCACGATGGAGTGACCGCTGTTGAACATCTCATTGGCCGAGAACATGGAGAGTCCACCGTTTTCCTCGTAGAACTCTGGGCTGTAGCGGTCGATGTCGAGCCACTCGTGAGCCGATGCACCCAAAGCCTCGCGCAACGATGCGTCGAAATGGGTCTGTCCGTCACCAACCATACGGTCATAGTCAACGAACAAGGTTGTACCGGCAAAACGCTCATGCGGATTCGAGAAATCCAACTGGGTGATATGTGCGTTGGCGCTCTGACGCATGATTGTCCACAGTGAATAGGCACTTAAACCATAGTAGGCGGAAGTGTACTGATCGTATTGGAAACCGACCTCCAACTCATGTTTCTTAATCTGAGCGGAAGCCTTGGCCTGCACATAATAATAGTTGTTTTCCTGTTTTGCATAGCTTGAGCTCTGCACACCGACATTCGAGAACAAGCTGTAGACCGACGAGGGCGAGTCACCATTGACGAGACCCTTGTTGCTACGGATAATGTCGAATGTCGTCATATAAGGAGCCAACTCGGGAATGTTATAGAGCTGTGCGGTATAGTTTGCTAACACCGGGTTATACGGAGAAGCCTCGAAGGTCTGGGGATCGACGAAATCACGCCACGAGTTCTGGACGTAAGCCACCTGCTCGGTTCCGTTGTAATTATAATTATATTGTACCTCGTATGAACGCTCCTTCTCGGTAACAAATTTACCAATGTGGCCATACTTGAAAACGTCGTCGCCGAAATTGTTGTTATAGGATTTAGCCTTGTAACGGCTGTACATAGCCGAGATGTTGTACATCACATTGCTGATGGCCGGCTTTGTCTCCTCTGAAGAGGTCTTTGCATCGGGGAAACGCTGTGTGAAATCAACCGTGATACCCACATTGCTTGCATTAGACACACCATTGGCGGCTCTGGTCATGTTAAGAGGCAGATATGATGTTGAAATACTGGGAGAGAGGCTGTAGCTGAACTCACCAGTGACTGTCATGGTAACATTGTCGGAGAAAAGTATGTTGAAAGCTCCTTCCATTGCCACCGAATAACTGCTCAGCGAAGGCTTGCGGTCGGCACTCACGAAGTCTTTCTTGTGCAGACGTGTCATCTCCACGAAGTCGGAGGAGTGCAGACGAGTCTCTGCTGCATAGTTGATACCATTGATGGGGTCATATGAAATAGGAGCCTGCTCCAATTCGTAGACCAACTCATCGTTGACCATGCGGTATCTTCTATCCCTGGCGCGATACATACCGGAATTGGTGTACGAAGCCTGACCTGTGAGACGGAAACCCACGAGCGTGCGCTCGGACACACCGCCGCCTTCAATAACGGTCTTCTTCTTGAAGATTGGACCGGTCAGATAAACGACCAAGGTGTTGGCCAGTCTGTAGTCCAGCCAAGTTTCATACTTCACCAAACCCTTAAACTGATTTGATGGCGGTTTGAGCGTGATAATCTGAGTACCACCGATGGCCTCGCCGATGCTTGCCGGGGTACCGCCAAGAATAACCTGAATCTCGGCGATAGCCTCCTTGGGAGCCGAGATGCCCGTTCTCTTGCGGACACCGCCCTGCATCGTAACCATTCCACTTTCACCACGGGCGGTGCCGGTGCCACCGTCGTCATAGCCGACGCCACCGACGGCTGCCACGATGCTCTCAACCGATGTGCCGGGCATGTGAGCTATATCGGCATCGGAGATACGGGTACCTGACTCAGGTGTTCCCACCTCGATAAGAGGGACACGGTCGGCAATAACCTTCACCTCTTTTAACTGCTCGGTTGCCACAGCCAACGCAGCATTGCAAACGGTGAAACCCGAAGCCTTCACATAAACACCCTCCTTTACGAACTTTTGATAACATACATAGGAAATCTCCACCGTGTAGGTACCCACATTGAGAGGACGTATGGTAAAGATACCGTCGATGTCAGTCTGGGCTCCGCCCACTTGCTGACCGTCCTGCTTGACAATGACGTTCACAAACGGCATTTCTTCGCCTGTTTTAGCGTCGGTCACCGTGCCTTTCAGGGTACCCTGGGCAAAAGCCGCAACGTTAGCTGCAACAAGCAGTCCAATTGTTAGTAGTACTTTTCTTAACATACTCATTCGTATTTCGTTTATTGTTTTTCTAAAATAATGTCAGACATATTTTGTCTCTAATATAGTCTGATAAAGTATCGCCTGACGCAGATTGAATATTCCGCTCCTTTCAAGGTCGGAGAATGCGCCATCGATAGGACGAGACTCTCTTGCAGGCTCAGTGTCATCAGTTTGCACATGCATAGAGGCCACATTGACTTGCGCCCCGGCCATTGGACTCTGCCCATACTGCGGCTGAGGGTCGATTGTCTCGTACGTAAAGTAATCATGCTGTTCCTCTTGAGCTTCGAACATATCATCAGGCTCGGATTCAAAACTATCCTGACTGACATATTCCTTCTGGAATGATGTCCCGGCATTCGTTCCCATTTCGGGGATAACATTCTTCATGGCACGGCGAGCCTTGCCAACCAAAGGCAGCAAGAACGAGCCGAGAATAATTGCCATTGTCAGTATATCACCGAAATCCATAACCTGACGGGTTGTTGATTACCTTATCTTAATACTTTATCAATTTAGATTATGCTTTTGCTACAGCACCTGCTTTGGCAAGTTTGCGTCTCTCACGAGCCATCTCGATGTCGTATACCAACGGGCAGGCAATACACACAGAGGAGAACACACCGCACAGGACACCGACCAGCAACGCGAAGATGAAACCACGGATAACCTCGCCACCGAAGATAAACATCATCAACAAGGTGAAGAAGGTTGTACCGCTGGTGTTGATGGTACGGGCCAATGTAGAGTTGATTGCGTCGTTCATATGCGTATGCAGGTCGCGCTTCGGGTAAAGTTTTTTGAACTCACGTACACGGTCGAAGATAACCACCGTGGCATTGATTGAATAACCAATAACCGTCAGCACTGCTGCTATAAAGCTCTGGTCGACCTCAAGGTTGAACGGAAGCAGACCATGCAACAAGGCGAACATACCGATTACCAATATCGTGTCATGAGCCAAAGCGGCGACACTGCCTATACCGAACTTCCAGTTACGGAAACGGATGGCCACATACACGAAGATAATCAACAGACCACCGATAACCGACAGTATAGAGTTACGAATCAAGTCGTGGGCAATAGTTGCGCCAACCTGCTCCGACTGTATGATACCGAGCGGCGTGGTCTCTGTCGAGCGGAAATCCTCAATGGTGATATTCTTGTTGGCGAAATAATCCTTGGTACCGTCATAGAGTTTCTGGGTTATCTCGTTCTTCACCTCGTCACCATCTTTATCATATTTATACTTGGTCGTAATCTTCAACTGACGGCTGGGACCGTAGGTCTTCACCTCGGGAGCCTCCTCAAACTGTTTGGCAAGGCTGGCTCGCACGTCGTTGGCCGACACGTTCTGGTCGAAACGTACGACATAGGTACGACCACCCGTGAAGTCAATACCACGGTTAAGGTGACGTATGCCGATACTCAAGAAGCAGATCAGTATTGCACAGCAACCTATAATATAATAGGTCTTGCGGTTGCCAATGAAGTTGATCTTGGCATTCTGCATGAAATTCTCTGTGAAGGGATACGAGAATTTAATCTTCTTGTGGCTGTTCAACATCCAGTCAAGCACCAAGCGGGTGATGAAGATACTTGTGAACAGCGATGTCACGATACCGATGCACAGTGTTACTGCGAAGCCCTGCACAGGACCCGAACCGAACATGATGAGCACCAAGCCCAGCAGGAACGTAGTAACCTGACCGTCGATAATGGCTGAATATGCATTCTTGAAACCGTTGTCGATGGCGTTGCTCATGCTCGAACCGGCACGCAGCTCTTCCTTGATACGTTCATATATAATAACGTTGCCGTCAACGGCCATTGCCATGGTAAGCACAATACCTGCGATACCAGGCAGTGTTAGCACGGCTCCGATGGAGGCGAGCACACCCATCAGCAGGAACACGTTGGTGATCAAAGCCACGGTCGACACCCAACCGGCGCGGTTGTAGAAGACCACCATATATAATAATACTATAATGAATGCGAGTATGAAAGAGATAAGTCCTTTATGTATGGACTCCTGACCCAGCGAAGGACCAACCACAGCCTCCTGAACAATCACTGCAGGAGCAGGCAGCTTACCTGATTTAAGGATATTGGCAAGGTCTTTGGCCTCTTCCAACGTAAAGTCACCGGTGATGGACGAACGGCCGCCGGCAATCTCGCTGCGAACGACAGGTGCGCTGTACACGATGTCGTCAAGCACTATGGCAACGCATTTACCAATATTATTACCCGTGATACGTTTCCATTTCTCGGCGCCGGAGTTGTTCATCGTCATCGAAATCTCATTGCCACCCACGTTGCTGAAGTCCTGACGTGCATCGGTTATGACACCGCCGTCGAGGAGCGCATTGGTATCGCGGGGGTTCACCTTGATAGCGTACAGAGCATAAATATCGGTACCCTCTTTTATAGGTTTGGCTGCCCACAGGAATCTGATGCTGCGGCGATCGATGATATTCTTCGCCTCGGCATCCTTTATCATGCGGTCGATAGCCGCTTTGTTCTTCTCGGGAGCGTAACCCACAACGGGACCGACGCCATACTGACCCGACTGCGGGTCAACATTGGCATCCATCAAAGCGAAAATGGGATGGTCTTTTGCATTTCTCGAGAGAGCCTCGTTCTCGGCACCCTCAGTATTGTCGGAAGACAGCGCGTTAAGAATCGAGTCGTCGCCGGCCACAGCCACTACTGTCGTGTCATTCTTCTCCTCTTCGGTGTTCTCAGCCACCTCTTCGTCGACATGACCGGCGGCATAACTGTCAACACGCTCCAGGATGGGCAGAGCCTCGTTGCACTCATAGGTCAACCAGAACTCCAACTGAGCCGTTCCCTGGAGGAGTTTGCGCACACGCTCGGGATCCTTCACGCCGGGAAGTTCGACCAATATGCGCTCTGAAGCCTCGAGCTTCTGGATGGTGGGCTGCGCCACACCGAATTTGTCTATACGCTTGCGTAGAATTTCATAAGTACGATCATAGGCACCGTCGGTCTCCTCTTTCACTATTTTTATCACAGCCTCGTTGTCGTCACCGAGTTTGATACGGTCGCGCAACTGGGCGTTAAAATACGGAGCCAGTTCTACTTGGGGATTAATTTCCCGTATGGCATCGTAAAAGAGCGAGACGAAATCGCGGTTGGTTGTGGTCTTCTGCTTTGCGAGAGCTTTCTTGATGGCGGCATTGAAAACGCTGTCATCTGTGTGGTTCGCCAAAGCTCTCACCACATCGACCGTCGAGACC
Source organism: Bacteroidales bacterium (assembly GCA_017962615.1). Lineage (GTDB taxonomy): Bacteria > Bacteroidota > Bacteroidia > Bacteroidales > P3 > Colimorpha. The sequence goes on from JAGCUZ010000043.1 coordinate 59,282, forward strand.
TCCACCATAACGTTCATACCACCCTTCAGGTCAAGGCCGAGGTTGATTTCGCGCGACTGGCACTGACGGTAGGTGTAACCGTAGAGCACCTTCACCGTGGCCATCGAATCAAGGTAGTAGGACTCGCTCGATGTGTAGATGGAGTCTCTCAGAGTTTGGGCATAGTCGGCATTGCTGGCTGCAACTTTGTTGATGTAGTTTTGAGCTGCAGGAGCCTCCACTTGCGCCGTAGCGTATTTTCTTGCATGCTTTTCAACACTGCGTGTTCTCAGCGTAAACGTCAATTGGAACACGCATACAAGAATAAATGCAATTGCTAAAAATCTAATAAGTCCTTTATTCTGCATATTTTATGTATTATTATTGTTTTTTATAGCATTCTATTTGAATGTGCAAAGATAAGAATTTTTATTGACACGGAAAGGATTTTCTTCAAAAGAAGCAAAAAAAGTAGTAATTTTGCAAAGTAATACGAACAAAACCAAAGCCCAATGGAATCATCAAAACACTTAACCATCAAAGAGTGGGCAGAAGAAGACAAGCCTCGTGAAAAAATGCTCCAAAAAGGCAAAAAAGAGCTCAGCAACGCCGAACTCATCGGAATCCTCCTCGGCAGCGGCACTCCCGACCGCAGCGCGGTATCGTTGGCAAAGGAGTTGTTGGAGGGTTGCGGAAACTCTCTTTCCGAACTATCAAGAAAAGGCATTACTGAACTGATGCACAAGTATAAAGGGATAGGATCAGCCAAAGCCGTAACCGTGATAGCGGCCCTTGAACTGGGCTATAGGCTGCTCAATGAGAACCGTCTCGACGGCGGCATATTTATACACGACAGCAAAGACCTTTTCAACTACATTTCGCACAAATTGATAGACTTGCCTCACGAGGAATTCTGGGCCGTTTATATGAACACCCGCAACAAGGTTCTCTCTCATAAGCAAATCAGCACCGGGGGCATCACCGACACACCTGTTGACACGCGTATAATATTCAAAGGAGCCCTGGAGCGCAACGCCGTCAAAATAGCGTTGGTTCACAACCATCCGTCGGGCAGCCTGAATCCAAGCGGCGAAGACCGCAAATTAACACACCGCCTCGTTGAAGCCGGAAAGATTCTTAACATTAGCATCGTGGAACACATCATTGTCGGCATCGACTACGACAACAAACCCAATTACTACAGCTTCTTCGACAACGGCCTCCTTGTATAGTCAGCAGCCATTATCTGAACACAGAAATAATCCCGACAATCCTTGTTCTCAATATTTTGCCTATACTGATACAATTCATAGGCAATAAGAAGCCAAGAGCTGTGTTTCAGTCACCATTTACAGCTTGACATCTCAGGCATAAAACACCCCTGACCTACTATATATCAAGCTATAACGATATATTAGCTTGCTTTGAGCCCGAATTGCCCCTCACTTTGATAAGTTCGACACTTACAGCGCCTATCTTCCCTCCGAGAGGAGGATTCAACTTGCTTACTTTCAGCTCAACGACCTTCACACCGGCAAACTCAAGCAGCACCGCCTCAGCAATACGGTCGGCCACATGTTCAAGCAGATTACTCGACTCCATCATCTGGGCCTTTATAACTTGGTACACGCTCAGATAGTTCACCGTGTCGTTGATGTCGTCTGTACGTTGCGCCTTTGCCGTATCTACCGTCAGGGCTATATCGACTTTAAAGTGCGTGCCTATCTTGCGTTCCTCGGCGAAGCAGCCGTGAAACGCATAGAACTCCATATCACTAATCCTTATTACCGACATGTTACCAAGTCTTTAGGGATTATAATTACATCATTTAACAGCTTTAACGCCGTCATACTATCCCGTCGAACTGACGGAGGAACCTCAGGTCGTTTTCGAAGTAAAGCCGCAAATCCCTTATCTGGTACTTAAGCATGGCCATTCTCTCCACTCCCATGCCCAGCGCAAAGCCCGTATATTCCTTGCTATCAATACCACAGGCCTCAAGGACATTGGGATCGACCATGCCGCAGCCTAATATTTCGAGCCAGCCCGTTCCTTTGCATATATTACAGCCCTTACCGCCACATATATTGCAAGATATGTCCATTTCGGCCGACGGCTCAGTAAATGGGAAGTACGACGGACGGAGACGTATCTTGGTTTGCTCGCCGAACATCTCTTTGGCAAAATACAGCAGCGTCTGCTTCAGGTCGGCAAAAGTGACATGCTTGTCAACATATAGAGCCTCCACTTGATGGAATATGCAGTGGGCTCTCGCCGATATTGCCTCGTTGCGGAACACGCGGCCTGGGGCTATGATACGGATGGGCGGCTTGCTGTGCTCCATAACACGCACCTGCACCGACGAAGTGTGGGTACGCAGAGCCACCTCCTGTTTGCCTTCCTCCTTTTCCACAAAGAAAGTGTCCTGCATATCGCGTGCAGGATGGTCGGGCGGAAAGTTCAGAGCCGAGAAAAGATGCCAATCGTCCTCTATCTCGCCCGATTCGGCAACAGTGAAGCCTATACGGGCAAATATATCAACTATCTCGTTCATCACCACCGACAGGGGATGCCTGCTGCCCAAAACGCTGAAGTCCGTAGGACGCGTCAGGTCCAATGCGGGACCCGCGTCGCCCTGTTCTTCCACAAAAGCCTTGAATTCTTCGATTTTCTGCTGAGCCGCGGTCTTCAACTGATTGAGAATCTGCCCCATTTCTTTCTTCTTGTCGTTGGGCACAGTCTTGAACTCCTCAAACAACTCGCTGATTATGCCTTTCTTGCCGAGATATTTAACGCGGAACATCTCCACCTCGGCGGCTTTGTCGTTGAACTTCTCTATAGAAGTGTTCTGAATCTCACTGATGTATTGCTGTATTTTTTCCTTCATAGCGAGAGAAAAACGTTGATTGTTGTTTATTGTTGTATGTACGCGCAAATTTTCCTTAACGCCGCTATTCCTCACCCAAGTATGTCATCTTCATACGCACATCGTCCACCGGACGGTCCATCGGGCCACATTTCACCGACGCAATCTTGTCTATCACATCCAGTCCCTCCACAACTTCGCCGAATACGGTATAGTCGCCGTCAAGGAACGGCGTGCCGCCTATAGAAGAATACACGCTGCGCTGCTCGGGAGTGAGCGTCTTGCCCGTACGTTGTTCCAGCATTTGGAAAGACCCTGGGTTCCAAAGGTTACCCTGCACGATGTAAAACTGGCTGCCCGACGAGCGCTTCTGCGGATTCACATTGTCGCCCGTACGCGCCGCCGCCAAGGCGCCTTTCTTGTGTATCAGCTTGGAATTGAACTCGGCGGGTATTGTATAACCAATATTGCCGTCACCAAGCGGGGCTCCTGCGGGAGCCATCTTCGATTTGGGGTCACCACCCTGAATCATAAAGCCTTGTATGACGCGATGGAAGAGCAGGCTGTCATAGAAGCCTTCTTTCACTAATTTTAAGAAATTATCACGGTGCTGAGGCGTCTCATTATACAGTTTTACCTTCATATTGCCATAATCCGTCTCTATTAATACATAATGGTTGGTAGAGGCATTTACCGTCTGTTTGTCAGCCTGTTGTGCGCAAGAGCACAATACCGTGCACAAAAAAATGCTTAAGAAAATGAGTTTTTTTGTTTTCATGCCATTAAAATTTATTAATTTTGCAGTGCAAAAATAGAAGAAAAAATCCATATAACAGAAAAAATAAATCAACAGCCATGAAGAAAAAAATCCTTGCCGTTGCATGTGCATTTCTAATCAGCGGGTTAGCCATTTTCAATTTTATTTCCTGCGACAAAGACACGCATTGTTATTTGCAGGTAACGGTCAAAAACAGCGACGGTCTTACGGTTTCTGGAGCAAATGTCAAGATAGATATTGACAGTAGTTATGTCTCCCGCGAAGGCGTCACCAATGCCAGCGGACGTTTCGATACGGAGTTCCCCGCACCGGCCATCTTCAACATCAACGCCACCTACGAGAGCGCGGAGTTCTACACAGAGATCTATACCCCCGACACCTGGTTCTGCTATCAGAAAGGCAGCAACACCGTGCGTCTTAAAGAAGGCGAAATCGTCGAAGCCACGGTAACCCTCGACCCCGGCATCTGCCGCGACCGCCGATAACAACAGCTCTTAGCTATGACCAGCAAGTTCACTCCAGGCGATTTACAGCAAATCGCAAGTTTGGGAATTCCCGTTGACTCAGTCTACAATCAACTGAAAAACTTCCACGACGGATTCCCACATATTAAGCTGTCGGCCCCTGCCACGCCCGACAACGGCGGCATCCTGCAGCTCAGCGACGACGACATAGCGCGCTACATTGACAAGTACGCCACCCTCGGCGCCGACAAGATTATCTTGAAGTTCGTTCCAGCCTCGGGTGCCGCAACTCGCATGTTCAAAGACCTTTATGCCTTCTCATCCACCTATTTCGGTGTGGCATATAACTTCGGCAAAGAGTTCCCGTCGGTGAAAGAGTTTCTCGAGAACATCAGGTCGTTCGCTTTCTTTAACGACTTGAAAGCATGTATGAAAGACAGCTCTCTCGACATCGAGGACTACCTGCAGCGGGGCGACTACACCACCGTCATCAACTGCCTTCTCAAGGAGCAGTATCTCGGCTACGGACTCCTGCCAAAAGGCCTGCTGAAGTTCCACCGCTACGGCAGCAGCTCGAGGACTCCCGTCGAGGAGCATATTGTTGAAGGCATCGAATACGCCTGCGGCCACGACCGCCGCGTCAACATCCTCTTCACCGTCTCGCCCGAGCACCGCGCCCTCTTCCGCAAGAAAGTCAACGAAGTGAGAGCCAACTACGAACACGCCTTCGGCGTGAAGCTCCGCGTCAGCTATTCCGAGCAGAAGCACAGCACCGACACCATCGCCGTCGATGAGTACAACGAGCCCATCCGCGACGAGGAAGGACGCCTCGTATTCCGCCCGGGCGGACACGGCGCACTCATCGAGAACCTCAACGACTGCCATGCCGACATCGTCTTCATCAAGAACATCGACAACGTAGTGCCCGACTGGCTCAAGCACACCACCGTGGTGTACAAGAAAGCCCTGGCAGGCATGCTTCTCGACCTTCAGGAGAAGACCCTGCAGCATGTGCGTACCCTGAAAACCGGCGCCACCAAAGAGCAGATAGGCGAGATAATGCAGTTTGCTCACAACGAGTTACACATCGACATCCCTGAGCAGATGCCCGCCAACCTCACCGACCAGCGCAAGCTTCTGTTCAACCTGCTCAACCGTCCCATGCGCATTTGCGGCATGGTAAAGAACCAGGGCGAGCCCGGCGGCGGCCCCTTCTTTGTCGAAGACTCCAAAGGCCGCAAGAGCCTCCAGATTGTCGAAACGGCACAGGTCAACCTCAAGAACCCCGAGCAGCAGGCGATATTCTCCAACTCCACCCACTTTAACCCCGTCGACCTTGTGTGCACCCTCAAAGACTACCGCGGACGGCGCTTCGACCTGCGACGCTTTGTCGACCCCTCCACGGGCTTCATCTCCAAGAAGTCGAAAGGAGCCGTCACCGTCAAGTCGCAGGAGCTTCCTGGACTGTGGAACGGTGCCATGGCCAACTGGATAACACTCTTCGTCGAAGTGCCACTCGCCACCTTCAATCCCGTGAAAACCGTCAACGACCTTCTCCGCAAAGAGCATCAAGAAGTATAGCACCGCGACAGGCAAATAATATAAAAAAACATAAAAAAGAAGATTTATTTTGCCATGTCGATTTTTTAGTATATTTTTGCAAAACGTTTCCAAACAGCGCAAACAGCACTTAATCGCTATATACCAAGAAGTTAAACTAATAAAAAAAATAATTAAAGTCATGGGCATTAACGCAAACAAAAAAGTAAAGAGAAGAAAAGTAAGAGTGAGTGGCAACAAAAACTCCTCAAACAATTGGAATCTCAATGCTCACGGTTGGAACGCTGTCCACAAAGCTATCATAAACGCCGAGGACTAAGAATTTCCCATCCACAGAGAACCGTAAAGACAAGCACGGCCCCGCATCTGCGAGGCCGTGTTTATTTATCTCTCATAGCTCTATAGCGGCAGCGGGCGCCCGTCAAGCTTTGCCGACACAAGGTCGTCGCCCCTGTACACCAGTTTCAACGAGAAGAAAGGCTGTGCCTCGTCAAGCAGCAGACGCAGAAAAATGCGGTCGCCGTCCCACAGGTTAAGGTCGAAGAGCTCCGCCGTCGCAACCCATTGCAAGTCACCCTCGTCGCATTCCCGTTCCGTTCCGTGCCACCGCGACGCCGTGAACAGGTGCATGTATTCGCACGGCCACACGTCGGATATAAAGGTCACTATGCCCCTGTAGCGCCACTCGTCGATATCGAGGCCTGTCTCCTCCTTCACCTCGCGCAGCATGCACTCGTCGGGACTCTCGTCGGCCTCGCACTTGCCCCCCACCCCTATCCATTTGTCATGACTCGCGTCGTTGGCTTTTTTCACGCGGTGCAGCATCAGGTAGCACCCGTCCTGCTCAAGATAGCACAAAGTCGTCTGTTTCATATCCACTGCATTTCAAAATGATAGACACCTCATTTTATTAGCAAGCTCCTAATAAAAAACATTGCAAAGATACAATTTTTTGCCGATACCAGCAAAACCACTTTCAAAAATTCCGCCGATATTCTCTTATACAATGGTGGCTGCCGAACGGATCTCGAGCCTAATAAAGGGTAGGTATAAAGTACATAAGGAGTACATAAGGAGTTGGTCCCACCAACTCCTTATCAACTATATACTTACGATTTACGTTCTATATACCAAAATTGGGAATGCGACGGCACTGCCGCAAACATCGCAACTATTTAATAGAAAATGTGTTGCAGCTGTATTTGAAAGTTTATGGCAATTGAAGCTAAAAAAGCTTGAAATCGCATCTGCGGGGACCAATATATAGCTTAGGAGGGAAACGCATGGCATTTCCCTCCTGAAGATATTTATGACAGACTATAGCGTGGTCAAGTCCTATATATCGGCACGACTTTTCGACGGGCGGGTCATGTACCACTCGTAGACGATGGGGACCACGAAGATGTTGAGGAAGGTGGAGGTGATGAGTCCGCCAAGTACCACGACGGCCATGGGGGCCTGTATCTCGTTGCCTGCCTTGCTGGCGGCCAGCACCATGGGTATGAGCGAGAGCGCCGTGGTCAACGCCGTCATGATTATAGGGTTGAGGCGGTCGCGCGAGCCTGCCAGCACCACGTCGCGCACCCGCGCGGCGTCGCCCCTGACAACGCCCATCCTGTCGCCTATGGCCTGATAGCGGGCCACCAGCAATATGCCGTTGCGCGTGGCTATGCCGAAGAGCGTGATGAAGCCTATTATGGCAGGGATGCTCAGCAGGTTGGAGCCCAGCTTGACGGCAAGCACGCCGCCTATGAGCGCCAACGGCAGGTTGAGCAGCACGATGAGCGCCAGCGAGAGGTTGCGGAACTCGGTGTAGAGCAGCATGTAGATGACGAGCAGCACCAGCACAAAGACCACCACCAGCGTGCGGCTTGCGCTCTTGGCGTTGGCAAACTGGCCGCCGTAGTCGATATGGTAGCCCTCGGGGAGCTTTATTTCGCGGTCGACGATGCGCTTTATGTCGTCAACAACACCCACGGCATCCCTGCCGCTGACGTTGGCCGAGACGACCAGCTTGCGCTGCACGTTCTCGCGCGAGATGTTGTTGGGGCCGCCAACCGACACCACCTCGGCTACCTCGCTCAGCGGCACCTTGCCGCCGCGCTCGGTGTCGATGCAGGCGTCCTTTATCTCCTCGATGGTGGGCGGTGCCGAGCATGCCAGCCTGAGCACCAGGTCGAAACACCTCTGACCCTCGTATATCTCGGCCAGGCGCTCGCCCTCGAAGGCGAGCGAGACGAAGTGGTTGAACTCGTCGATGGTGATGCCGTACTGCGCCAGCTTGTCGCGGTCGGCGCGCAGCTGCAACTGCGGGGTCTCGGTCATCTGCTGCACGCTCACGTCGACGAGGCCTTCCACGTCGGCCACCGCCGACTTGATGCGGTTGCCTATCATGTAGAGCTCGCTGAGGTCGTTGCCGAACACCTTGATGGCTATGGCAGCCTGAGTGCCGCTCACCATGTGGTCGATGCGGTGGCCCAGGGGCTGCCCCACCGACACGGCGATGCCGGGCACAGCCGCGAGCCTGCCGCGCACGTCGTCCATAAAGGCCTCCTTGCTGCGCTTGCCGAGCTCGAAGTTGACGTCGATCTCGGCGCCGTTGGTGGCCTGCGAGTGCTCGTCGAGCTCGCCGCGGCCCGTGCGGCGCGACGTGGAGCGTACCTCGGGAATCTCGAGCAGCTGGCGTTCTATGAGGTTGCCTATCTTGTTGCTCTCCTCGAGCGAGATGCCGGGCTTTGCCACGGCGGCGATGGTGAGCGAGCCCTCGTTGAAGTCGGGCAGGAAGCCGCGCCCCATGGTGAAGAGCAGCACCACGGCCGTGAGGAAGAGCGCCAGCGTGGCCGCCACGACGCCGCGCCTGTGCGACAGCGACCACCGCAGCATGCCGTCGTAGAGGTCGGCCATGCGCGTGCTCACCACGCTCTCGCGAGTCTGGCAGTCGAGGTATTTATCCGACGACAGCAGCAGCTTGCAGAGCAGCGGCGTGACGGTCATAGCCACCAAGAGCGACACGAAAAGCGCTATGAGGTAGGCTATTCCCAGCGGCTTGAGCATCCGGCCTTCAAGACCGCCGAGGAAGAAGAGCGGCACGAAGGTTATCATTATTATGAACGTGGCGTGGATGATGGAGCTGCGTATCTCTGACGAGCCGCGAAACACCACGTCGCGCGCCGAGAGGCGCTGCCCGGCGGGCAGCTGGTGGTTCTGCCGCAGCCGCTTGTAGACGTTCTCCACGTCGATGATGGCGTCGTCGACCAGCGAGCCTATGGCTATGCACATGCCGCCGAGCGTCATGGTGTTGACCTCGAGCCCCAGCAGGTGCAGGCACGCCACCGTGCCGAGCAGCGACAAGGGGATGGCGGTGACCGATATGACCGTGGTGCGTATGCTGCCCAGGAAGAGGAAGAGCACGATAACAACGAATATGGCCCCTTCGAGCAGCGAGCGGCCCACGTTGCCAACCGACGACTCGATGAAGTCGGCCTGGCGGAATATCCTGGTGTCGAGCCGCACGTCGGAGGGCAGCGACTTCTCTATCGCCGCCAGGTTGCTCTCGATGTTCTCGGTAACCTTCAGCGTGTTGACGTTGGGCTGCTTCGACACCGAGAGTATCACCGCCGCCTCGGCGTTGCGCGAGGCGTAACCCTGCCGCACGGCATTGCCGATGCGCACGTCGGCCACGTCGGCCAGGCACACGGGATGGCCGTTGTGCAGCTTAACGAGCGATTTGCCGAGGGTTTCGAGGTCGTTGGTGCGTGCCATGCCGCGCAGCACGTACTCGTTGCCGTAGTCGCGCACCACGCCGCCCGTGGCGTTGGTGCCGAGCGAGGCACACACGTCGCTAAGCTCGTCGAGCGTAACGCCGTAGGCCTGCATGCGCACCGGGTCGGCCAGCACCTGGTATTGCTTGTAGTCGCCGCCAATGATGGTAACCTGCGACACGCCGCCGGTGGCCAGTATGGCGGGTTTCACCACCCATTCGGCCAGCGTGCGCAGGTCCTGCTGCGTGGTGACGGCAGCGCCATCGCCGCACAGCGAGCTGTCGACCTGCAGCCCCACAAACAGTATCTCGCCCATCACGCTGCTCTGCGGCGCCATGACAGGCGTGAGCCCCTGCGGCAGCGACGAGGCAAGGGTGGTCAGTTTCTCGCTCACCACCTGGCGCGCCTTGAAGGGGTCCATGCCCCAGTCGAACTCCACGAAGACAAAGCTGCTGCCCTGCATCGAGGTGGAGCGCACGCGACGGACGTTGGCCGCGCCATTGACGGCGGTCTCTATGGGGAACGACACCAGCCGCTCCACCTCCTCGGGGGCCATGCCGTGGGCGTCAGTCATCACCACCACGGTGGGCGCCGTAAGGTCGGGGAAGACGTCGACATCAATGTGCCGCGCCGAGTACACGCCGCACACTATCAGCAGAACCGCCGCAACAAGAATCAGCAGGCGGTGGTCCAATGAATATTTTATTATCTTGTCAAGCATTGATTTTACCTCCTTAATTGATGTAATACTGATACAGCTCCTGCACGGTATGCTCCAGCTCGTGTTCCATTTCGAGGATGTCAATCTCGGTGTCGTGGTAGAACTCCACCGACTGCAAGTAGTACTCGAGCGATATCTCGCCTGCGTTCAAGCTCTTGAGCAGCAGTTCCTCGCTGTTGTAGCGGTCGAGCACGCCGCGCAGCGTGGTCAGGTTGCGCTCCAGCGTAGCCGCCTTGGCGTACAGACCGCGCATGTGGCTACGGTAGCGAGCCACGGCATCGTCGTACTCGGTCTTGTCGGCCGCCTGCCGCAGCGTGGCCTGCTTCACCGTGCCTTTGCGCTCCCACAGCGGCAGCGACAAGCCCAGCGACAGGCCACGGAAAGCCTCGTCGGAGGTCACCTCGCTCACATATCCGGCCGTCAGCTTAGGCACCCACAACGCCTTGCTCAGGGCCACGTTCTCAGCGCCTGCGGCGCTCTGCTGCGACAATTCAGTCAGCAACGGGTTGCGGCGCTGAGCCTCGTCGAGCCAATCCTCGAAGCGGCCGGGCAGCGACACGGGCGAGAAGGTGTCCTGCACAAAGGCTATGACCTTGCCCTGATTGAGCATACGCAGGTTGTCGCGCATCAGGTCGCGCTCGGTCTCGGCGGCACGCAGCTTGGTCTCGACGGCGGCGAGCTCGGTCTGCGTCCTGTTGTAGTCTATCACGCTGCAGTCGCCGCTCTCCAGCCGCCTGCCGTAGATCTCGGCCACACGCCGCGCACTCTCCACACAATGGCTGTAGAGCGTCACGTAGGCGTTGTAGTACACTAGGTCGGTGCACACGTTGCGGGCCTCGAGCATGAACTCCATGCGGTGGCGTTCGTAGCCGCTCTGCGCCATGGCGGCGTTAAGCTGGCGTATGCGCTGGCGGTGCACGTACACCGTCGGGAAGTCGAACGTCTGCCCTACCCTCACATCGTGACGCGGCCCGCTCGCCGCACGGGGCGACAAGCCGAACAGCGACACCTCCAACGTGGGATTCTCCAGCAACGACCCTGCCGTAGCTTCGGCCTGACTGGCGTCTCGGCGCTGCTCGAGCATTTTGAGCGTCATACTGTTGTGCTCAAGCGTGTCGAGCACCCACTGGTACTGGTTCTGCGCCTCGAGCGGCGACAGCGGCAGCACTGCCAACAGCGCTGCGATTATAAGTATCTTCCTGCTTTTCATGGTTCCGCCTCCTAATGCACATGTCCAGCGTGCGGATCCAAAGCCCCTGCACCCTGAGCCAGTTTAACCATGGCGGCGCCTTTGGTCACCAACCGCTCGCCGGCCTTCACGCCCGACACTATCACCGTGCGCTCGCCGTCGGTGGCGCCAAGCTGCACCAGACGCTTCTCGAAGAGTTCGGGAGTAATCTGCACAAACACAAAGGTGTTGCCCATCTCCTCAACTATGCCGCCGTTGTGCACGGCAAGCGCCATGTCGTCCGACTTGGTGCGTATGTACAGCGTCACGAAGCTGCCCGGCACCAGTCCCAGCGTGTTGCGGAAACGGAACGTAACGGGCACCAGAGGACTCTCGGTCGAGGTGGCATGACCATAGCCCACCAGCGTGCCTTTGAGGTCGCCCATGCCGCGCACATCGCCGCCGGGCAGCACCAGCGTGGCCGACTCAATGCGGCTCAGGTCGGCATAATAGCGGGGCGACACCTCGGCCCGCACCAGCAGGTCACTGTTGCGCGACACCGCCACCACGGGGCTCCCGGCCTCGACGTATGCGCCGTTCTTCACATACAAGCCCTTCACGTAGCCCGACAGCGGCGACGTCACCACGGCACCGTTGGGCGAGAAATTGCCTTTCAGGTTGTCGTACACCGCCTTGGCGCTCTCGTACTCGGCACGGCTGCGCTCCACGTCGTTGCGCGACACTATGCGCTCCTCGCCGAGGCGCTGCTTGCGCTCGTACTCGGCCTTGGCACGCTCGTAGTTGGCCGCTGCCTCCTGGTAGCGCACGCCCATGTTGTTGTCCGACAGGCCACGGCTCTCTATGGTGAACAGCCGCTGCCCTGCATGCACCGCAGTGCCCTCGACCATCACGTCGTTGACGAAGGTGACGATGCCCGATGTCTTGGCCGACACCTGGCTCTCGTCGCCCTGCGATGTCAGCACCTGCGCCGTCGTTTTTATCACGCGGCCGAACCGACTGGGCTGCATCTCCTCGGTGGCAAAGTCTATCTTCCAGCTCTGCTCCTTGGTGAAAGCCACACTGTTGGCCACCTCGGCGGCATGCTCGTGGTGATGGTGGTCGCGACCCTCGCCGTGGCCTTCGTGCCCGTGATGATGGTGGTGGTGATGGCCGTGGTCGTCCTCATCCTCTTCTTCCACATGCACGTGGCCCACCGTCAGCGTATCCATGCCGCCGGCGGCATCCACCAGCACCTCCATGCGGCCGCAGCCCGCCTTGGTCGGCGTCACCTCGAAACAATATATGCCAGGCTCGCCGGGTTTGTCCAAACGCTGCTCCGCTACGGCGCCGCCCACCGTGAGCCGCAGCGTAGCGCCGCACGAGTCCAGCGGCTTGAAGTCCGACAGCCTCGTTATGTGAGCCCTCAACGTGGCCTTCTCGCCGGGAGCCAGCTCGCCAGCCTCCATAAAGAGCTCGTATTTATCACTGTATACCGTGTAGTGCTCCGCATCGTGATGATGATGCTCGGCCTCATGGCCCTCGTGACGGCACGACAACATCGCAGCCGACGCAAAGGCCATAACTATCAATAAACAACTCTTATTTCTCATGTTTTAAATAAATTATCGTTAACTATCAGAAACCGTCCAAGACAGTTTCATAAACTTCGCACACCCCTGTAGGCAAAGCCATGCCCAGAGGTCGAGAAACCTGTATTACAGAAAGTAATAAACGGAAAAACCGCCTATGCCATTGGCGGAGCACGCAACGCCGACGCGCCGCATTCCGGCGCCGCGCAACGTCGCACCGGTACCTCGCCCCATGCCACACTGCCCGTGGGCAGCAGCGCCATGTCGGCCACAACGCCCAAGTACAACGCCGGCATCAGGCAGTAGCATTCCGCTTCGGCCTTTATCAATGCCGCTATCAGGCTGTCGTCGTCTTTCGTCGACAGCACCAGGTGCGACAGCATGTCCTGAAGCTTGCAGAAGTCGAACGGACCGTTGCCCTCATGTTCCTCATGGTCATCGTGGTGGTGATGCAAAAAACAGCATTCCGCCACCTCGCAACCCTCATGATGGTGGTGCGGCACAACGGCGTGCAGCATTATAACCGCGCACGCCAGGCACACCAATATTTTAGCCATCAACTTCATATACTTATCTTTACAGAAAACGGCACACATCCGTTTTCCATTGCAAATATACAACTTTTTCTCGACAGTGCAGAAGTTTATTCTCCCACGCCGTTCCTGTGCAATTTTGCATTGCAGCCATAAGAGAACGCCCAGCTTTCCAACTGTTAAATGTTGTTAAATACACATACCCCGACTACCGTATTCCAAAAATTGTGGTTATTATGTGGGCAAAAAGCCTTCTGCATGGCAGATGAAAGGACGAAATACGACAACTTCGAGCTGCTGGTTGAGCGGCACCGCGGGCTGATACGCAAGCTCTGCTGGTGGCACTCGTCGGGGGAAGAGAGTCTGTGCGACAACCTCGTACAGGAATGCTACCTTTCCCTATGGCAACATTTTAACACGCTACGTCCCGGTACCGTCAAGCTACAGGAGGCTGCATGGGTTGTATGGCAGTGCCGCAGCGTCTTCTCACATGGCGAACGAAAAGACACTTTCCCCTTGGCTGACGAAGGCATATTAGACCGCACGCCCGTCCCCAACCATAATGAAACCCGTGAAATCCTCGATGACCTCGCCCAAGTCCTGACACCCGACGAGCAACATCTCTTTTCCCTCATGCGGCAGGACCTCTCCGACCTTGAGATAGCCGAACGGCTTCACCTCAACCCCCGCACCGTCCGCGAAAAGCAGCGCCAGATAATCGAAAAACTGCGCCAGTATTCAAACAATCAAACAATCAACAGGCCATGACCGAGAAAGAAATACTCCAACTGATAACCCGTCCGGAGACCGACAACGACCGCGTCCTGCGCCTCGCCGCCGAGCACAACACCGATCTACCAGACTGGTGTGCCCGCCGTAGGCGGCGCGGTCATATAGCCACCGTCGCAATAGCGGCGACCATGGTAAC
>JAGCUZ010000044.1 GCA_017962615.1 Bacteroidales bacterium
GGGCTTCGATACCAACAGGAGGAGACTGTATCGACCCAGTTTTCGAAGTTCTCGACTATCGGCAAGGGCATGGCAGTGCAGGCGGTGCGGAATATGCCGTGGACGGCGGGCGACGACATCGAGCCGCATTCGGCACGCACATAGACCTCATAGAGGGTGTTGGGAATAAGGTTGTAGAGGGTAACCGCGGTATCGTAGGCGTAGAGGTTGTAGCCCGAACCCGGGACAAGGGGCAACGTGCCATATTCGACACTCCACATAACGGCGCCGCCGAGGCTGTCGCAGTTCAAGAGGCAAGAATCGGATGAGATGTTGGAAAACCTGAGGTTGCGCGGGGCCGGGCATAGAGGCTCGTCGATAACGACATTGTCGATAGCCTCGGGCACGTTTATATTGCTCCTCATACCAGAGTTGCACCAAACGAAGAGCAACCGGTAGGTGGCCGGAGCGAGGGTAAGCATGGTGTCGACATGCTGCCATGCCGGCTGCCCAACAAGCGCATTCGGGCCCACCTGTATCCAGCCGTCGGGCACGGTGTCGTTAAAATAGTTGTAGGTGTACCTCGCACCCCGAGGCAGAACGCCAGGCGTCGGGGTGACGGAGTCGGGCACCACATAGACCCGCATAAAATCGAGAGGCAGCAAACCTTTGCAGCACCAATCGAACCGAATATTGCAGAAGGAATCGGCCAGGGTAAACTCATAGTAGGCATAAACCACGCTGACACTGTCGACCGTGTAGGTGTTGGTGGCTCCGTCGTCGTTGAAGATGTAGAGGCTGTGGCTGACACCTTGGTTGGCGGCAGTGCCCACATGCCATTGGTTGGTCTGTGTGCCGTTGAGGAATACCCAGCCGACGGTGTCGGCGGCGGTCTCGAAGCCGGTGCTGTAGTGCACGCCCTGAGCCCTGAGCGGGACGAAACTTAGGGCAAGCAGGAGGGATAACAGGGAAAGACGAAGTTTCATGCCAGAATTAAAAATTAATAATTAAAAATTAAAAATTAAATCGTGCCAGCATCTATCATATCAACGTATCAACATATCAACGTATCAACAAATTATCTTATTATCGAATAACGAGTTTGTGGGTTGTTGTACTGGTTGGGGTGCGGAGCTTGAGGAAGTAGGTGCCGCGGGAGGGGGCTTGGAGGTGGAAGCACGCGGATGGGGCGGTGGGGATGGTCTGCGCGACGCTCTGGAGGGCGCGGCCTGCGGCGTCGTATAGGGTGAGGGTGACGGGGCCGGCGGCACCTTTTACCGACACCTCGACATCGCTGCCGGGGGCGGCGGGGTTGGGATAGACGGCAATGCTGACGCCTCCGAGGTCGGCTGCGTCGGTGATGCCGTTGGCGGGCTTGGTGGTGAAGGTGCCGCCGAGCCAAGGGCTGTGCAGGCTCTCGGAGCAGTTATGGCGCACGCGCCACTGATAGGGTGTGGCGGGACGAAGGCTTCGCAGCGTATACTCGTTGGCAGTGACCTCGGCGTAGGTATTCCACTCGGTGGTGCCTGTCTTGCGGCAGTCCACCTGATAGGTGCCCTCGCCGCCCCAGGTGACGGTGGCGGTAGAGGATGTGGTGTCGCGCACGGCGAGGTCGTAGGGCGGGTTGCAGGGCGCGGGGTTGATGGTGTGGAAAGTGCTATAGGCCCATTCGCTGGTGTCGGAGTAGCCCACCCCATCGCATATCCTGCGCACACGCCAATCGTAAAGCGTAGAATTGATGAGGCCCGTGTAGGTGTAGCAGGAGTCGTTTACAAAATCGCCGGCAGGCCATACGCTGCTCGCCGCCGACTTGCAGGCCACCTGGTACAGGCCTGCGTCGCCCCACGACACTGTGGCGCTTGTATTGGTGATGCCCGAGACTGAGAGCGGCGACGGCGGGTCGCAAGAGGTGGGACTGCCGCATAAGACATTCAACTCATAACCTCTTCCACTCGATATGTAATCGGAAACAAAGAAGACCGTGAGTGCGCCGGAAGTATCGCTGGAACGGACAGTGTTTACGTTTATCAAAGATACACCGTATCCGTCCCAAGAAAAAGCACCCAACAAGGTTCCTCCGGTGCCTATGCCATCATAGATATACACAGTATCATTACGGCCACACCAGAAGGTGCCGTTCAAGTAGACCTCGCTGCCTCGGTGCATGGGCATAAGGACGACGGTGGAGCGCTGGTTATTGCTGTAGTAGTCGTTCAGGCCGCCGTCGTCGCACAGCACGCCGCCGCAGAACTGGATGGTGTCGGTTGCGTTGGCGCGCGTAGTCCAAACCCCGAACTGCACAGAGACAAGGATGGCGACAAACGAGGTGTCGAGGCCGCAGATGTCGCGCAGGTAGAAATCGTAGTATGCACGTGGGGTTAAGCCTGTGAGCGTTATGGTATTGGCGGTGGTTGCAACCACGGTGCCAGTGCCATAGGTGAAGCCTGCAGGGCCGTACTCTATGAGTGACGAAATACGGTTGGGACATGAATTCCAGCTAAGCGTGAGCGATGTTGCCGTTTTGGCCGACACTCGTAAATCGGTAGGCATAAGGCAGCCACTGCTGTAGTTGAGGGATATATCATCAACATATACCCCGCAGGAGTTCAACATCAGGGCCACGCACCTGCCTTGATTGGTGTAGGAGTCGAGCGGGACGGAGTAGCTTTGCCAATACTCGACCAAAGTCAATGTATCGACAGGCGTAAAGGTAGAGACATCGTAGGGGTTGTCCATAACACCGACGAAGAGCAACGAGTCGTTGCCGTAATTTTTTTTGAGCCATAGCGATAGGGTCAGGCTGCGGACGGGTACACCCACCACAGGCAATGTCATATAGGAATATTTACCATTGCCGGCGGCGATGGCAACCATGTGGGTATCGCTGTGGGCACTGTTATTCTCGATGATGCGGAATGCGCTTGAGGGAGAGTCGTTGGTGCCGAAACGCCAGCAGCTGACGGAGTCGATGCCATACAGCGAGCCGACACGCCACGACGAGAAATCTTCCGTGTAGGGCAGCTGCACAGGCTGGCAGGCCGTACGCACCCTGCCCTGCAGATAGAACGAAGCATTATTGCCGCACACAGCCTGCACGTAGACGTAATAGGTGGTGTTGGGCGAGAGCCCGCCCAGCCTGAATACGGTGTCGTTGACATATAATATATTGGCGTTGCCGGTACCAGGCACAATAGGCGTGCTGGAGTACTCGACGGTCCAGCGTGTGGCGAGGCCGCGCTCGTGCCAGCTGACGGTGCACGAGTCAGCGGCTATATCGCTGAAGGTAAGATCAGATGGAGTGATACACCCCGAAGTGCGGTCGAGAGTTATATCGTCGATATATATGCTGCTATGAGGCGATTTCAATGCCACATAGCGCCCATTGCCGACATAGGATGCCAACGACACCTCGACGGCACTCCACTGGTAACCGTCTGTGATAGCTACGGTGTCGACCGGTGTAAAGGTAGTTACATCGTTGGGGTCGGTCATCACACCGATATACACCCAATAACGAGAGGTAGTTGTAGCTGCCTTATAGACCCAGAAAGCGAGCGTCAGCCCTTGGACGGGGTCGTCGACATAGGTGTACGGCAGAGCCAGGTATTCGCTGTTTGAGCCGGTGAACTTGATAGATTTGCTGCCCGAATGCGCAAAGTTGGCGCTGACATTGGGGGTATACTGCGTATTACCTGAACTCCGGCTCCTGTGCCAACATGACGAGACAGAATCTGTCCAGTTTTCGAAGTTCTCGACTATGGGCAACTGCGCAACATTGCAGTTGGTGTGGAATATGCCGTGGATGGCGGGCGACATCGATGTTGCACAGTCGGCACGCACATACACCTCGTACGTGGTGTTGGGCGAAAGATACTCAAGGGTGATAGTGGTGTCGTAGGCGTAATCGGTCAAGCCCAAGCCCGGCACAAGAGGCAATGCGTCGTACTCCAGGCTCCACACGGCAGCAGCGCCTCGGTTGTCCCAGCTCAGGACGCAGGAATCGTTTGTGATATTGCTAAACCTCAGGTTGCGTGGTGTGGGACAGCCCGGCTCGTCGATGACGACATTGTCGACGGCTATCGGCGGATTCATCGCCTCGGTCATACCCGAATTGCACCACAGGAAGAGCAGCCTGTAAGTCCCCGCAGTGAGCGTCAGCATGGTGTCGACATGCTGCCAGGATGTCTGCCATGCAAGCATGCTCGGCTCAAGCTGAACCCAACCAGCCGGTACGGTATCATCATAAAGGTCATACGAATTTGCCGCACCACTCGGCAACTGGCCGGGCGTAAAGGTGGCGGTGGCGGGCACCACGTAGGCACGCATGTAATCATGATAGGTTATGCCTTGGCACCGCCAGTCGAACCTGATGTTGCAGATGGGATCGGCCAGGGTGAACTCGTAGTAGGCGTAGACCGCACTGGCGCTGCGACCCTCGTAGGCGTAGGTGGCTCCGCTGTCGCTAGAGATATAGAGGCTGTGGCTGATGCCGTAGTCGGCGGCTGTGCCCACATGCCACTGGTTGGTCTGTGTGCCGTTGAGGAATACCCAGCCGACGGTGTCGGCGGCAGTCTCGAAGCTGGTGCTGTAATGTACGCCCTGAGCCCTGAGCGACGTAAGGCTTAGGGTGAGAAGGAGGAATAACAGGGAAAGACGGGTAACTTTCATAGATACGATAGATATGATAGATACAATAGAGGTTGGCGCAATTTTAGTTATTAGTTCGAAGAAACTGTTTTGATTTAGGTCGCTTCGCTCAAAATCTTTCAAAATCCTATTCAAAATCTTTCATTTTGTTTGATTTTCTTTTAGATTTTGTTTGATTTTGAGCCCGAAGGGCGACCATGATAATCTAGACAACAAATTCAAAACAATTTCTAAGTTCTAAGTTTAAAGTTGTTGGCGCGTTTAAAAAATTGTGGCGCTTTATATATAAAGAGTCAAAAAAGGGGTCAAAAGTTACAAGGGGGTATGCGAAGTTACTAACAAGTTATTAACAATCGAATACTGCGGATTGGTAATCAAGAATATACAAATTACACTTTTTTTCTATTGTTATCGTGTAATGTCGTGATGCCGGGGCCAAAAAAAAGCCGGACGGTGAGGTTCGGCTTTAGGGTATAGTGACGAGAGCGGCGGCTGATGCCGCCGCTCTCGTCACATTGATATTATCGCACTATGAGCTTCTGCACTGAGATGCGGGTGTCGGTCTGCACCTTGACGAAATAGGTGCCGCGGGCCACGCCGTGCAGGTCGAAACGCTTGGTGCAGTCGGCCTGGCAGGTCTGCATGCTGTGCTGCATGGTGCGTCCGGTGATGTCGAGCAACGTCACCGACGCCACACCGTCTACGCCCTTTATCGACACCTCGACATCGCTGCCGTTGGTGGCGGGGTTGGGATAGATGACGACGCTGACACCGCCGAGATCGGCGGTGGATATGCCGTCGCCGCCGCCACCTGCCGTGGTGAAGTTGCCGGTCATCCAGTCGCTGTAGTCGTCGGCGGCGCACACCTTACGCACACGCCAGTCGTAGCGCGTGGCGGGGATGAGGCCATTGAAGGTGCAGGAGTTGGCACTGACCTGCGTGGCATCGCCCCACGAGGAGGATGCCGAGGTCTTGTAGGCCACCTCGAACTGGCCAGAGCCTGTCCAAGTAACCGTTGCGCTGCCCGTGGTGATGTTGGACACGTTGAGACCCGTAGGAGCCTCACAGGGGTCGGGGCCGCCACCGCCCTGCTGGGTGGTGAAGTTGCCCGTAGCCCAGTCGCTGTTGTCGCCGTTGCTGCATACGCGGCGCACGCGCCAGTCGTACTGCGTGGCGGCGTTGAGACCTGTGATGTTATAGCTGTTGGTGCTCACCTGCGTGCTTGGAGCCCACGAGGAGGACGATGCAGCCTTGTAGGACACCTCGAACTGGCCGCTGCCGGTCCATGTCACCGTCGCACTCGACGTGGTGGTAGCGGTGACGCTGAGACCTGTAGGCGCATCGCACGGGTCAGCACCCTGCTGCGTGGTGAAGCTGCCAGAGGCCCAGCTGCTGTAGTTGCTGCTGCCACATACCTTGCGCACGCGCCAGTCGTACTGCGTGGCAGCGTTGAGGCCTGTGAAGGTGTGGTTGTTGGTACTCACCGTTGTGCTGGTGCTCCACGACGAAGAGGAAGCGGCCTTGTAGGAGACCTCGAAGGAGCCAGAGCCGCTCCACGACACTGTAGCGCTGTTGTCGGTTGTTGTCGTGGTGCTGAGGCTTGTAGGAGCATCGCACGGCGGGGTGCTGCCGCCTCCAATGTTGCCAATGAAGATATCGTCGAGGACTATTCCATAGCCATAGTCGCAATCTGCCAAGAAGGAGAGCTGCACATTGGTGTAGCCCGCGAGTGAGAGGGTGTCGCATTGCCATATGTCGATACTCGACGTGTAGTGGGCCAGGAGTGTCCATGCTCCGGACGAGCCGCTACGAGCATATACGGACAGTTCGTCCTGGTCGCCAGCCCAATCTTCCTGCATGTGCCAGAAGGTAAGCTTAGGCGACGTCAGCGCACTGATGTCGAACACCGGCGAGGTGAGGCGCACCGATGCCGACTGGCTCTCGCATAACACAGTATTAATGCCACCGTGGGGGTTAAGCTCGGTGCCGTTGTAATAGGCACCATGGTCTATGACTTCCCATACATCGGAGGTTCCATCCTGAATCCAGCAATTGGGAAGGCCACTGCTGACCGACTCAAAACCTTCATTGTATCCTTGAGCTGTAACCACTGTGGGAGGGCATGCAAGATTGAATGTTATCGATGTGGCAAGACCCGTGTCGCCAACGCTGCATATCGGACGCACAGAGACACTGTAATTGATGCCACTTGTGAGCGAGTTGAGGGTGTGCGTCGGTGTGCTTACGTATGTTCTGTTTGTACCATCGTAGACCTCCCACTGGCTTTCGCTGCCGCCGGCGGTCCATGTGATGGTGGCCGATGTGGAGGTTGAGCTTGCCACGGCCAGGTTGGTGACGCGCGGGCATGTGTTGCTCGAGCACGTCACATTAAGAATATATCCGTCGTTCGTTACCGACCCGTCGGATGTAAACAACACCGTAAGGGCTCCCGAGTTGTCGGTCGAGGTGAACGGACCCACCGTCATCTGCGTTCCAGAGGATGTTGACGTTATTTCGCAAAGCTGCTGGGTTCCGCTTGTGCCAACGCCGTCGTAGACATACAAATGGTCGCAGCAATCTTCGCCGGTGTATGTGCCTTGCAACGACACAACACCACCAGGACCTGATGGCATCAATATCACGGTTGAGGTCTGGCCATTGCTGTAAGAAGCAGTAGGACCGCCATCATCGTACAACACGCCGCCGCAAAGTATCACGGTGTCGGTCATGCCAGCCCTCGTGCACCAAGAGCCCGGAGTTGCCGTTACAGGACCTACCACACGCGACGAATCGCCCGCACCGCACACACTGCGCAGATAGAAATCGTAGGTGGCTCCCGTAGTGAGGCTGTTCACGACAATGGAGTCGTCGTAGGAGGTCAGCGCCGTGCCGGTGCCGTAGGCAAACCCGCTGGCGCCATACTCTATGAGATATTCCGTCGAGTTTGGATCCAGGGTCCATTCCAGTTTCACAGATGTCGATGTGTTGCTCGCCATGTGGAAATTCGTAGGAGTGGCACAGGTTGGTATATAATCAAGATATATGTCGTCGATGTATGGATAGCAGTAGACGTTGTCGGGCGACAGCAGCGCCACATAATGCCCATTGCCGGTATAGTTGGTCAGCGGCACTTCGACGTATTCCCACACAGATGTAGACGCCGGTGTCACCGTCTGCACCAAGGTAAAGGTGCTCACATCCTCGGGGTTTGACATAACGCCGACATTAACGGCATGGGTATAAGAGGTGTTGCTCTTGTATATCCAGAACGAAACCATTAGTGTGTTGACCGGGTCGGAGACAAAGGGCAACGCCAAATAGGACCACGAGCTGCTTGTGGAATATAGATACAACGAATTGCTTCCGCTGTGGGCATAACTGGTAGTGGCATAGGGATAATAGCTTGTTGTGCTGTAGTTTGAACCACGATGCCAGCAAGGGGTCACGTAGGCCGAGCTGGAGCCTGTTTCCCAGTTGTCGAAGTTCTCTGTAACAGGCAGTGTAGCCGAGGTGCAGGCTGTGCGGAAGGTACCGTAGACGTTGCGCGAGGTGTCGCCACCGCAGTCGGCGTGTACATAGACATGGTACTCGGTGCTGGCGTTCAAGTATTCCAACACCAACATAGTGTCGTATACATATTCAACGGTGCCTTGGCCGACACCTGGTGTAAAAGCCGAATCGGCATACTCCACGACCCACATCGTGGCATTGCCACGCTCATGCCATGTAATAATGCACGAATCGGTTGTAATATTACTGAATGTCAAGTTGGAAGGTCTCAAGCATGTAGGCAATATATCAAGCTCTATATCGTCTATATACATACTACTGGTACTGCTGTTGTTCATTGTTCTGAAAGCCACATAGTGGCCGTTCCCCGTGTACGACGACAGCGGCACTTCCTCAAAGAACTCCCAAACAGAGGTTGTCGTCGGCGAGATAGTTCTCACCGCGGTAAAGGTTGATATATCCGATGGATCGGTCATCACACCCAACTGAAGCTCGTAGGAAGAACTGGTCTTATATGCCCAAAAAGAAATCTGCAGGTTGCTGGCCTGTTCTTCCACGTATGGGAAAGCAATATATGTATATACCGACGAGCCCGAAGAGTAGAAGTATAGCGACTTGCCGTCACCATGCGAATATGAGGTGCTTACATACGGATAACCTGTGCTGTATGTCGAACCTTTGGACCAGCACGGTCCCACATACGGTCCCGAACTTGTTGTCCACGACGCGAAATCTTCGATCAAAGGCAGTTGAGCTCCGAGGCATGCCGTTGTGAAGGTAAGGAGAACGTTGGACGATGTGTCGCCACCACAGTCGGAATGCAGGTACACATGGTAGGTGGTACTTGGCTCAAGATACTCAAGAACGTAGAAAGTGTCGTATGCATATACGACATTACCGAGGTTGTTGCCTGGGACGAAGTTCGTACTGTCGTATTCAATCACCCATGATGAGGCCGTGCCAAGCTCGCGCCACGAAATGATGCATGAGTCGGGCGTAAGATACACCGCCGAGAACATATCGGGTCGTGGGCATGTAGGCTCAACAATGCTTACATTGTCGATACAGCCACCAGGCATAGTACCCACGCTGCCGTCATTGCACCAGAGGAAGACGAGGCGCCACGTGCCGGCACTCAAGCCAGCTGTTGTGCTGAACGTCTGCCAGCTGCTCTGCAGGTTGAGTTTGCCGTTCGACACATCAATCCATCCCGTCGGAGCCGAAGCGGTGGAAAAGCTGTTCGAGCTCGTTCCCCCGTCGGGAGTCTGGCCAGGGGTAAGCGTCGCCGATGCCGGCGCCAGAAACACCCTGATGTAGTCATAATTGCCTTCGCCATAGCACTTCCAGTCGAAACTTATCTCCAAGCCTGCCGTCTGCTGCAGCGTAAACTCATAGTATGCATACGCAAAGCTCGTACTGCTTATAGTATAACTAGCCGAGGTTCCGTTGTCACTCGATACATACAGACCACCCGAGCCTGTAGAGTAGGCCGCAGAGCCTATAGACCACTTGTTGGTTTGCGAGCCGCCAAGCAACACCCATTCGGTATTGTCATCCGAGGACTCGAAACCCGTGCTGTAGTTAACGTTCTGGGCATTGACAGGCCTCAGGCCTATTGTAGCCAAAGCCACCGTTAGTAAGATGAAACTTAATCTTTTCATAAATGTATTTTGTATTGTTTTTATCTGTTTATTTGTTGATATGTTTGATGTGGATATGTTGATATGTTTAATGTGGATATTTGATGTGGATTAGGTTCAACTTATCAACGTATCAACATATCAACGTATCAACAATTTATCTTACTACAAGTTTCTGCACCTTAGTACTTCCCTCCGTCTGCACCTTCACAAAGTAGGTGCCACGGGCTACGCCGTGGAGGTCGAAGCGTTTGGTGCAATCGGCTTGGCAGTTCTGCGTGCTGTGCTGCAGGGTGCGTCCCGTGATGTCGAGCAGCGTCACCGTCACCACGCCGTCGGCACCTTTTATCGACACCTCGACATCGCTGCCATTGGTGGCGGGGTTGGGGTAGACCGTCACGCCGATGCCGTCGAAGCTGGCGGTGGAGATGCCTTCGCCGCGCTCGGTGGTGAAGTTGCCCGAAGCCCAGTCGCTCTGCTCGGTTGCACTGCACACCTTGCGCACGCGCCAGTCGTACTGTGTGGCAGCGTTGAGGCCGTTGATGGTGTAGCTGTTGGTGGTCACCGACGTACTGTTGCTCCACGACGATGTAGAGGATGCCTTGTAGGCCACCTCGAAGTTGCCCGAGCCTGTCCACGTCACCGTGGCACTGCTGTTGGTGACAGCCGCTACGCTGAGCCCTGTGGGGGCGTTGCACGGGTCGGGGTCGCCCCCACCCTGCTGGGTGGTGAACGAGCTGGTAACCCAGTCGCTCTGCTCGGTTGCACTGCACACCTTGCGCACACGCCAGTCGTACTGCGTATTGGCAGTGAGACCCGTAAAGGTGTAGGTGGTAGCGCTCACCGATGTGCTGGCACCCCACGACGAGGAGGTTGCAGCCTTATAGGCCACCTCGAAGTTGCCGCTGCCGCTCCACGACACCGTGGCCGACGTGGTGGTTGTCGACGAGGTTGCAAGACCTGTTGGTGCGTTGCACGGCGTGGGCGGGTTGGTGCCGCCACCAGTCACGTTGCCGATAAAGATGTCGTCGAGCACAATGCCGTTGCCGTCGTTACCTGTACCAAGGAAAGAGATCTGCGCCGTGGTGTAGCCCGCAAGCGAGAGTGTGTCGCACTGCCACGAGGCTATGCTGCTCTGATAGGTTGCAAGAACAGCCCATCGGCTCGAAGTGTTGGCACGCACGCACACCTGCAACTCATCCTGGTAGCCAAACCATTCCTCCTGCATGTGCCAGAAGGTAATCTTGGGCGACGTAAGGGCGCTGAGGTCGAACACCGGTGATATAAGCCGCGAGTTATCGCCACCATAGCCCTGCAACAACAATACATTGCTGCCGCCGTGAGGCGTGGTTGTCGTGCCACCATAGTACGACATGTCATCCACCTCCCAGTATGCGCCATTGGCCTCCTCTGTCCAGCAGTTGGGCAGGTCGGTGAGGCCCTCGAAGCCCTCGCTGTAGCCCTGAGCTGTTACCACGGTGGTGTTGCATGGTGTGGAGAAGGAAATCGATGTGGCGATACCAGTGTCGCCAACACCGCAGATAGGTCTGACCGAGCAGGTATATGCTGTTGCCACAGTAAGGTTGTTGAATGTGGCCGTGGGCGAATAAACCTCGTTGACGCTGTTGCCACAGCGCACCAACCAGCTCGACTCGCCACCGCCTGCAGTCCATGTAAATGTTGCCGAGGTGGTGGTCACATTGCTGGCAACGAGGTTAGTCACCATCGGACAAGAGTTATTCATAATCATCACATTGTCAATGGCTGCTGGAGGCTGGTCTCCTGAACTGAAATCGTTGCGCCAATAGAATACAAGGTTATAATTACCCGCCGCACTGATGGTGAATGTGCCGTTCTGAGTAGTCCACACAGAGGAACCATTAAGATAACCGTTGTTATCAAGGGATATAGAGCCAGAAGGAAGGTTGCTGAAATAATAGGAGTCTCCTGCCGTAAACGAAGGCATACCTGGCACAAGCGCAACTCGTATATAATCGTATGACGACTCTCCGTCGGCACGCCAGTCGAAACTATATACATACTGTCCAGCAGGCATGCTGAATGTACGGTATGCAAAAACGTAAGATCCATCACTTGTGCTGTAATTGTTGTTCGAACCGTTGCCATCAGAGATGTAGAGGCCGTAGTTGTCGGCAGTGCCGTTATGGGCAGCAGTGCCTATATACCACTTGTTGGTCTCTGTGCCGTTCACGAGCACCCACGGGTTGGTAATGGCCGTATCGGCAAATGTGCACACGTAGGGGTACGTGGACACCGGCCTACCAGGTAGCGTGGTGAACGTCACCATTGCCGTGTCGCTCGCGTCGCCACTGTTGCAGTTGGCCCACACGTAGCAGTCGTACTGTCTGTTGGCCGTCAAGCCCGAAAGCGCATATATAGTGTCGAATGCGTTCTCTATGGTGCCGTTGCCGCGGGTGAAGCCGTGAGGACCGTACTCCAACGACCAGCTGCTCGAGCCGCCAAGTTCCTCCCAGTTGATTATACAGCTGTCAACACCCGGCATCGCCGTAAGGTTCACAGGGATATAGCAGTCGGGGATGGCAAAGCAGCTCACGTTAATCTGAAAACCGTCATATTCCACCGACCCGTCAGAACTGAAATGTATTGTAATGGCGTTGCCCGACGACACAAAGGGGCCTATCGCTCCGCTGCCGCTCGCAGCGTTCAGCAACGGCGTGGCCGCCGTGCTCGCACCGTCATAAATCGACAGCTCGTCCCACGAACTCTCCGTGTAATACGAACCCGTGATATATAATACCGAGTCGGGATCAGGCGACCGCACTATCAGCGTAACGTCGCAGTTGTCGCTGTAATCGCCGGTCAGGCCGCCGTCATCAACGATGACCGCCGAGCATGTTGTAATAGTGCTGGTACCCGATGTCCCCATCACATGCACACCCGTAACAAAATTCAGCGGCCCGCGCCACGTCGAGACCTCCGAGCCGCAGTCGCTACGCACATATACATCGTACGAAGCCCCGCCACGCAGGTTCTGGAACAGATAGGTTGAGTCATACACCGTTATAATATTCTGGCACGTGTCAGGATTGCCGCCCGCAGGCACAAGCACCACGTTCCACTGGTACACGTTGGGGTCGTTGCCGTGCCACGCCACGGTTGTCGAGTCCGCGCTTGCCGTTCCTACAAGGCTGATTGATTGCGGCCTTGGGCAGTTGCTCCGCACCGTCAGCATCACATCGTCCACATACGAGTAAACCGAATTATTCGGGTCGACAGCCGCCAATGCCACGTAGCGATGACCCTGCGGTATGTTCACCAACGTAGCATCGCAGTCCATCCATCTGCCTGTGCCGTTGCCTGTAAAGGTGCGATAGTTACGGAAAGTAGTCATGTCGTTGGGGTCCGACATTGTAACTATGGTTATGCTGCCATCGTCGTACAGCTTGAACGATATATCCAAGTCACCCACCGAATCCTCCATCATCGGCAGCACAGCGTAAGCCGCAGTAATATTGTTGTAATAGTAAGTGTACAGGTAAAGGCTATGACTGCCCGATGCCGCGTAAGAAGTTGTGACGTACACACGCGAAGTATCGTCAACAATGGCACCGTTCTCCACATAGAACCGCTTCCAGCAGTGGTCAACGCCTCCCCTTTCAAAGTTCTCGGTCATAGGCAGGTCGGTGCGCTGCATCGCCACGCAGTTGGTGGTAAACGAGCCGGCTATATTTATCGAGGTGTCGCCGCCGCAGTCCGCATGCAGATAAACATAATAGGTGGTGTTCGGCTGCAGGTTGTCGAGCGAATATATAGTATCGCTCGCCCATATCACATCGCCTTGATAGCAACCCGGCAGAAACGACGAGTCGGCATACTCCAGAACCCACGACGTGGCCTGTCCCCGCTCGTGCCAGCTTATTGTGCACGAGTCCGAGGTGATACCCGAGAAGGTAAGGTTGCTCGGACGCGGGCACGTAGGCTCAACGATGCTCACATTGTCAATACAGCCGCCAGGCATAGAGCCGCCACCACCGTCGTTGCACCACAGGAAGACGAGACGCCATGTGCCGGCACTCACATTGAATGTGGCAAACAGCGACTGCCAGTTGCTTTCATAATTCAGCTTACCGTTCGATACATCAATCCAGTCCGCCGGAGCCGCCGCAGTACTGTAGCTGTACGCGCTCGTTCCCCCGTCGGGGGTCTGGCCTGGGGTAAGCGTCGCCGACGCCGGTGCTAAGAACACCCTGATATAATCCCAACTGCTCTCGCCGTAGCACTTCCAGTCAAAACCTATCTCCAAGGCCGCAGCCTGAGACAATGTAAACTGGTAGTATGCATACGAGAAGCTGATGCTCGATGTGCTATAGCCCGCCGACGTGCCGTTGTCGCTCGACACGTATAGGCCATGGCTGCCGGCATTATGCGCAGCTGTGCCTATGGCCCACTTGTTGGTCTGCGAGCCGCCAAGCAGCACCCACCCTGCGGTGTCGGTCGATGTCTCGAAGCCCGTGCTGTAGTTAATACTCTGCGCCTTGACAGGCATAAGGCCCATTGCAGCCAAAGCCACTGCAAATAAGACGAAACTTAATCTTTTCATGGATGTATTTTGTTTATCTGTGGATATGTTTGATGTGGATATGTTGATATGTTTGATGTGGATATGTTGATATGTTTAATGTGGATATTTGATGTGGATTAGGTTCAACTTATCAACGTATCAACATATCAACGTATCAACAATTTATCTTACTACAAGCTTCTGCACCTTAGTACTTCCCTCCGTCTGCACCTTCACAAAGTAGGTGCCGCGGGCCACGCCGTGCAGGTCGAAGTGTTTGGTGCAGTCGGCCTGGCAGCTCTGCGTGCTGTGCTGCAGGGTGCGACCTGTGATGTCGAGCAGCGTCACCGACACCTCGCCGTTGGCGCCTTTTATCGACACCTCCACGTCGCTATTGCGCGAGGCGGGGTTGGGATATATTGCAACGCTTACGCCGCCGATCTCGGTGGCAGTGATGCCTTCACCGCTTTCGGTGGTGAAGTTGCCCGAAGCCCAGTCGCTCTGCTCGGTTGCGCTGCACACCTTGCGCACACGCCAGTCGTACTGCGTATTGGCGGTGAGGCCGCTGATGGTATAGCTGCTGGCGCTCACTTGGTTGGCGTTGCTCCACGACGAAGAGGCCGTTGTCTTATAGGCCACCTCGAAGTTACCGCTACCGCTCCACGACACCGTGGCGCTGCTGCTCGTGACATTCGCAACACTGAGCCCTGTGGGGGCATCGCACGGGTCGGGATCGCCGCCACCCTGCTGGGTGGTGAACGTACCTGTTGCCCAGTCGCTCTGGTCATTTGCACTGCACACCTTGCGCACACGCCAGTTGTACTGCGTATTGGCGTTGAGGCCGTTGAAGGTGTAGGTGGTGGCACTCACCGATGTCTCGGTGCTCCACGACGAAGAGGAAGCAGCCTTGTAGGCCACTTCGAAGTTGCCGCTGCCGCTCCACGACACCGTGGCCGACGTGGTTGTCGTCGACGAAGTAGCGAGGCCTGTAGGCGCGTCGCAAGGCGTGGTTGAAGGCGGCTGAGTGGTGAACGTACCCGTCACCCAGTTGCTGCTTACAGAGCCGCACACCGAGCGCACACGCCACTCGTATTGCGTGTTGGCGGTGAGACCCGTGGCGGTGTAGGAGTTGCCGCGCGCCACGCTCTCGGCGGGCCATGTCGACGCGCCGTTCTGACGCACGCTCACCTCATAACTGCTTGCCGTGCCGCTCCACGAGAGGGTGGCGGTCACGTCGGTGGTAGTGGCCTGCAGCGATGTAGGCTGATTGCAGGGCGACGCCGCACGAAGCACAAAGTCGTCGATATAGAGGTAGTAGGTTCCGGCCGACTCTGTCGTGTTATAATGTATTGCCACATATTTCGTGTTGGCGGGCACGGTATAAACAAACTCCTGCCATGTGGTGCTGGCCGAATCCCACTGCGACCACACGAAGTCGACGGTGTCGTTGCTGTTGGTGGAATAGCCGACCCTGAATATCTCAGGATAGCTTGCATTCTCGGCACGGTGGTAGAAGGCCATATCCATCGCCGAGGCAAGTTGGAACTCGGGGCTTATAAGATACTGATCGTAAGTGGTCGCCGACGAGTAGCTCGAGAATCGGAAACTCTGGCTGCCGCCATGAGCCTGGCTGGTGGTGAGCGCGATGCCGTTGCCAGGCGATGTCAGCGCACTCCAGCACTCCGGCGGACACACATTGCCTTCGAAATCCTCGGTGTAGGTAGTGCCTGCTGCCACTGTTGTGGGCAGACAGCTGGTGCTGAAACGGCCACGCTGCCTGCTGTCCGATGTGTCGCCCACAAGGCCGCACACGGCATAGACATAGAAGTCATAATAGGTTGACGGGGTGAGGCCGTTCAGCGTTACGCTTGTATTACTGCTCACAGTCCTGTATCTGCCGGTGCCCAGGGTGAAGCCTGCGGTATCGTATTCCACGATGTACGAGGTGCTGTTGCTACCCATGTCGACCCACGACACTTGTGCCGTTGTCGTGGTGATATTCGATGCAGTGAGCGACCGCACGGCGGGACACTGGTCTATATAATCAACCTCGATATTGTCATAGAAGATATAGTTGCTGGCGGCCAAGGCGGTAGGCGAGTACAGCACTATGTAGCCCGAAGCGTTCTGCACACCTGCAAACGACACCACGTTGAAAGTACCCGACTCTGTGGGGTCGCTCAGGGTGTCGACCGTCACAAAGTGGTTGGCAAAGTTAAGGTCGGGCGAATAGCCTATCAGAGCCCTCGCCGCGGCACCCGTGCGCACGGTCACCGACACCTGCAGCGAGTCGAGCGACACCGCCATTCTTGGCAGAGCCAGATATGTGTCCGAGGTGCGTACCAGATTGCCGTCGTTATAGCCCGACAAGCCTGTAATCGAAGGCGTGCCGCCGCTGTAGTTCCAGCACGGATGCGAGAATGTGCCGACTATGTAGCTCTCGAAATCCTCGGTGAAAGGTATCGGCTGCGGAGCGCACTCGGTATAAGCCGACACCGTGGTCTGTCCCTCCTCGCCGCTGCAGAGCGCGGTGACGCGGAAATGATACTGCGTGCCGGGTCTGAGGCCCGTCACCGTGTAGTTGTTGGTCGACACCGACGGTGCCACCATCTGCCACGGGTCGTTCAAGCTGGCGCGGTACTCCACCGCCCAGGTGCTCTCGCTGCCCGACGGTATCCACGACAAGTCAACACTTGTCGGCATCACCGTTCCCACCAGCACCGTCGGTGGGGCGCACGGCAGCGTGCGGCACGGGGCGTAGAAGCGGGTCTGCGCCGTACCGTTCACACGGCCTGCCACCGAGCCCTGCGGGTTGCGCGGGTTCACGTAGCTGGTGTTGGCGGCAAAGATTGCGTAATAGAGGTCGGTAAGGTCGCCGTAGAAATAGGCGCTCGCCACGGTTCCGGTGCTGTCCAGCATGGCCACCACGAAGCCGCGGTTCACGTCGCGCACATAGGGCGTTTGGAAGTTTATGAGGCACCAGCCTGAGTTAAGCGTCCACACCGAGTCGTACACCAGCGTGAGGCTGTCGAGCGGCACATACTGGTTGTTGGCGGTGTAGGAGCCCCACGACGTCTCGCCAACCCACACCTTTATCTTGCGCTCGGCATTGGTCGACGAAAACGACGACACATTGAAATACACGCCGTATATCGAATCGCCTACCGAGGTCATCTGGTCGCGGGTGTAGAGCTGCTGACTGTAGGTGTACGTGCAGCTGTTGTACGAGCATATCGGGGTGTAGTTGGTGCTTATGTCGCCCAAGCCCACGGCCTGGCACGAGCCCGTTGCCACCGATGTCGAGAGGCGGAACGAGTTGCCGTCATCGCAGCCCGTTATCACCTGTATGTTGTAGGTCTCGAAGTCGGCAGGCTGCTGTATGATGTAGTATGTTGACAAAGTGCTGTCCACGGTCCATGTCGATTCCGACCGCATCTTGTATCTCACATAATATTGCACCGCAGGGTCGCCGCTCGACGGCGCATCCCACGACACCACTATGTTGTTGTTCACCTGCGAGTACTGGGCATTGAGGTTCTCGGGCATGTGGCACGAAGGGGCCAGGTCGAGGGTTATGTCGTCAAGGTATGCATAGCAGGTTACACCGTTTATTGCGCGGAAAGCTATGTAACGGCCCGTATCAGTGTACGAGGCGAAGGTGGCGTACACCTCCTCCCATGTCGAAGTGGCGGAGGGACGCAGCGTTGCCAACGTGACGAAACTCTGCAACGAGTCGGGATGTGTCATCACACCCACCTCCAAGCCGTACGACGACGAGGTGGTGTAAAGCCAGCACGACACCATCAGATCCTGCACGCTGTCCTCCACCGGAGGCATCACCAGGTAGCAGTAGTACGTTGACGAGCCGTAGAAGTACAAGCTGTACGAGCCGCTATGCACGTATGTCGAATACGGGTATGGATATGCAGTCGTGTAGTCCGTGTGGCGGGCCCAGCATTGGTTGATGCTGTACGAGGCACCCGAACCCGTGGCATCCTCGAAGCCGTAGGTGATAGGCATGGCGCTGCGCGTGTAGTCGCCGCACGGCGTGGTGAACGTGGTATAGTAGCCGTTGCTGGTGTCGCTGCCGCACAGGCAGTACACATAGACTCCGTAGCGCAGCGAAGCCGAGAGCCCCGTCATGGTGTACGAGGGACTGTACGACAGGTCGTAAGTGCCCGAACCCTGCTCAAAGCCTTCGGGACCGTACTCTATCAGGTACTGACCCACCGAGTTGGGATCGGTCCACGACAGGTCGGCCGTGTGTTGCGTCACGTTGGTCACCGAGAGGTTCGCAACCCTGCGGCAGGTGGGTATGGTGCGAATCGTTATGTCGTCAATATAGCCGTAGTTGTACGAGGTGCTGCAGCACATGTGTATTGCCACATAGTGGTCGGGGTCAGGCGCAGCGTTGAGGTCCACCTCGAAATACTCCCAAACCAGCGAGCCCGACGCCGGCGTGACGGTGTCGATAGCATGGAAGGTGGAGGGCTGCGACGGGTCGGTCATGGTGCCCACCACGAACGAGCCGTTGTACGACGTGCTCTCGCGCTTGCCGTAGAAAGATATCTGCAACGTGTTGGCAGGGTCGTCAAAACGAGGACTGGCCAGGTAGCCCGCCGAAGTGTTGTACGATTTCAGGTACATGTTGTACTGACCCGAGCGGGCGCCTGCGGTCGAGCCTGTCGGCAGATAGCCGCTGCCTATCGAGCCTGTCGACCAGCACACGTTCAGCCTTCCCGACACCATATCCTCGAAGCCATAGCTGTAGGGCAGCTCGTAGTGGTCAACGGGCAAACACCTGGTGGTGAACACCAGCGAGCGGTTCAGCGAAGTGTCGCTTACACAGTCGGAGTGCAGGTAAACATAGTATGTGGTGGCGGGGTCCAGATATTCCAGCACCGCCATTGAATCGGTAGGATAGATAGCCGTACCCTGATAGGCACCGGGCACGAAAACCGAGTCGGCATACTCCAGCACCCACTGCGATGCCGAGCCGAGCTCCGTCCAGCGCAGGATGCAGCTGTCGGAAGTGAGGTGGGTGACACGCAGCCTGTTGGGGCCAGGGCAGGGGCCAAGTTCACGGAAGAAGCTGTAGCTCATGTTCTCCGGCAGCGGCGATACGGGCATGTTCGATGTGGTCGACGATGTAGTGGTGGGGAACTGCCACGAGCCCGACAGCGCGATGTTGTCCGAACCGGAGTTGCTGAGGTAGCAACGCGCCGTGCTCATCGCACCGCCATCCAGTTGGCCGAAGTTGATGATGATGTTGCCCGAAGGGTACATCACCACCTGGTAGTTGAACGTGCCGTAAGGCGAGCTATATGTGTTCAAACCCTTATACTCGATGGTGAACGAGCTGTCGGCCGGGTTGAAGTACTTGTAGGCCTGCGCCCCGGAGATACGTCCCATATAGCCATCATTACCCAGGATGGGGTGAATCACCTTATGGCCGCTGGTGCTGGCCGTGGTGCCGCTGGCCGACCCCTCGCCGAGGTACAGGAAGCCGTTGGCCGAGCAGGCTATCTGACTGTTGGCGGCAATTGTCGTCGTGCCGAACGGCATTGCGAAAGGCAGGTTGCACGTCGCATAGCCGTCGTCTGTGGAGCTGAACGAGAGTGTCTGCCCCACTCCGGCAATGGATGAATAATTGATGCTGCCGACAATGAGTACATAGCTCTCCAATCTTGTCTGCGCCTGACTGATTCCATGCAAGCTCAGCATGGTCACTGCGATAAGGAATAATCCGATTCTTTTCATTGGGTTTGTATCTTTTTGTTTATTTTAGACGATTGATTGTTGACAGGTTATAGCTTATTTGTTGCTTTTTGTTTTTCCACCTTTCATGGTTGCCAGTGCCGTTTCGGCGGGCTCATAGCCCTGGCTGGCCGAAAGGCCCAAGTAGTGGCGGGCTTTCTTGCTGTCGGCCTTCACGTATGTGTCGCCCTTGCGATACACCATGCCTGCCACATACTGCGCCACCACATGTCCCTGGTCGGCGGCCTTGACATAATACTCGAAAGCTTTCTCGCTGTTCTGCTTTACGCCTATACCCTCGGCATAACAGTTGGCCACGCAGAAGAGTCCGCGCGGATAGTCGTTGTCGGCAGCGGCCTTGTAAAGGTTGAACGCCTTCTCGCTGTTGAGCAGCACGCCGTGGCCGGTCTCGTAGCAGTAGCCCAAGTTGCAGTACGACTCGGGGTCGTCGTATTCATCCGTGCCCAGCATGTACAGTGCCACGGCTTTCTCATAGCTCTGCGGCACATAGCGGCCCGACTCATAGCAATGGCCCAAGGCGCTGATGGCCTCGGTCACCCCGTGGCGCGACGCGCTGTCGAGCCAGCGTATCATCTGCACCGAGTCTTCCTTGCAGCCTACGCCGTGCTCGTAGCACACCGCCAGGTGGTACATGGCCTGACCGCAGCCGCCAAGATGCGCGGCGGTGTCAAAGCAGTTGAACGCCTCGACGGGGTTCTTGTCGCAACCTGTACCGTGTATATAGCATACGCCCAAGTTATTGTATGCCTCGGGCATCGTATCGTATCTGGCTACCGCCTTTATGATATTGAAAGCAGCCTCCTCGTCGGCCTCCGTCCCCTGCCCTCTTTGCATCATGACGGCATAGCGGTAGGCAGCGAGTCCCGAACCGCCGCGCGCCGCACGGCCGTACATCTCGAAAGCCGACGCATACACACCGAACTTGGCGTATAGCGACGCCAGCTCCATCATGCAGCCAACGTTGTCCTGCTGCACGCCTTTGGCGAAACAGACACACGCCGTAGCGAGCGACTCTGCCTGAGTGGTGTCGCTCAGATACCACTGCCCAAGCTGATAGCAGGCCTCGCCATTGCCGTTGTTCGACGCATACTCCAGCAGCTCAATGGCCTGTGCCGTGTCGGCCTCGACCTGCTCTCCCTTAAGGTAGAACTGTGCCAAACGGTAGCAGCAGTCGGCATCGCCGTTATGCGCACCCCTGCTGTACAGGTCGAACGCCTGCGCCATGTCGCGTGTCACATAACGGCCGTAGTTGTACATATCGCCCAGTTGGCACACCGCATCGGCGAAGTCCTGATCGGCCGCCTTGCGGCAGTAGTATACCATCAGGCTGCTGTCGGCCTCGCAGCCTATACCCTCGTCGTAGCAGCGCGACAGGTTGTAGTAGCCCAAGGGGTTGTCCATGTCGGCAAGGCGGCGGTAATAGACAAAGGCGCTGTCGTAGTTGGGTTCAATGTCACGGAAACCTCTCTCGTAGATATTGCCAAGCATCTTGAACGCGGCCGGGTAGCCTCGGTTGGCCGAGCTGTAGAGCAGCGTCATGCCTTTCTGCATATCGTTGTCGGTAGGCTCGCCGCCTTTCGACATCTCTCCACCCAGATAGCACATGGACAACAGGTATTCGCCCTCGGCCGTGCCACTGCGCTCATACAGCTTGGCGGCCTTCTTTACATCGTGTTTCACACCCCAGGCCATATCGTAGCAATAACCCAGGTTGCATATAGCGTCGGCATGACCTGCCTTGGCTGCTTTTTTCAGAAATTTCACAGCCTCCTGGGCGTTGTCATCCTCTATCATGGCCTTGGCCTTCTGATAATATTCATCGCCCGACTGCTGGGCAAACGTCACCGTTGCCGCCAGCAAAAAGAACAGGTATATCGCAAGTTGCCTCACTTTATTATATATTATATTATTTTGCAAAGATACGAATTTTTTATGGTTTGGGATAAAAAAAATCCAGATTTAATCTTTTTTTTGTATTTTTGCAAAGATTTTCCGACAACAAAAAAACACCAAATACATCATGAAACAGATAGAAATCGTTATCGAAAACTGCAACGAACGCATCAAGGTAGAAACCGGGACCCAACTTAAAGTGCTGGCCCAGCAGTACAGCCACTGCTGCAAATACCCCATCTTGGGTGCCACGGTGAACAACGAGGGGCAGCACCTCGGCTATAACCTGTACACACCCAGAACAGTACGCTTCTTTGACATCTCGTCGAAGAGGGGCTACCGCATGTATGCCGACTCGCTCTGTTTCATGATGCACAAGGCCACACGCGACGTGTATCCCAACCTGAACCTGCGCTTTGAGCATTCCATGCTGAACGGTTTCTATTGCCGCCTGATTGGCGAAAACAACGACTCTCCTGCCGATACGTGCCGCAAAATACGCGCCCGTATGATAGAGCTGCAGCAGGCCGACCTGCCTTTCGAGAACTCGACCATGTTGCTCGAGGACGCACGCGAACTCATAAAGGACACCGGCATTCCCAAGACCGAGCTCATTTTCAATGGCATTCACCAGCTGTATATCACATTGCAAAGCCTCGACGGCACCGTGCACAAGCTGGCCTACTGGCCCGTGCCAAGCACCGGCTACCTCACCTGTTGGGAACTGCGCACCTACGAGGAGGGGCTGCTCCTGATGTGTCCCGATCCCGACAACCCCACCCATCTGAGCATATACGAGGAAACCCCCAAGCTGTTCAGCATCTTCAAGGAATACCAAGAGTGGTGCCAACTCCTTGACGTGCCTACAATTGCAGCTCTCAACCTAATGGTGCGCAACGGGAAGCAGAACCATCTGATACAGGTTAGCGAGGCACTGCACGAGAAGAAGTTTGCCATGATTGCCGACGAGATATACCATCGTCGCAGCGACGTAAAGGCGGTGCTTATTGCCGGACCCTCGTCGTCGGGCAAGACCACGTCGTGCCGCCGCCTCAGCGTACAGCTGAGCGTGATGGGATTCGATGTGCAGCAACTGTCGATCGACGACTACTTTGTAGACCGCACCCGCACTCCCAAGCAGCCTAACGGCGACTACGACTTCGAGGCTCTCGAGGCTGTGGACATCGACATGCTCAACGACCACCTGCTCAGGCTTTTCAGAGGCGAGCGCGTAGAGATTCCCACCTACGACTTCAAGCGCGGCACTCCATACTTCAGCGGCAAAAGCCTGAAGATGGGTAAGAACAGCATCCTCGTGATAGAGGGCATCCACTGCCTGAACCCGAAACTGACGCCTCAGATACCTGAAGAGACAAAATACAAGGTCTATGTATCGGCCCTGACTCAGCTGGCCATCGACGACCTCAACATCATCCACACCTCCGACACCCGCCTGATACGCCGCATGGTGCGCGACTACAACTTCAGGGGCTACAGCGCGCTGAACACCCTAAAGCGCTGGAACAGTGTCACGGCGGGCGAGAAGTTACACATATTCCCCTATCAGGAAAACGCCGACGTGATGTTCAACTCGGCACTGCTCTACGAGCTGGGCATCCTGAAGCACTACGCCGAACCTCTGCTAAAAGGTGTGCAAGAAGACCAGCCCGAATATGCCTCGGCAGAACGTATGCTGAGGTTCATACAGCTTATCGAACCCATAGAGCCCACGTACATACCGCCAACATCGATAATGAGGGAGTTCTTGGGCGGCAGCTGCTTCGAATACTGATTTCAGTTATAAGTTCTAAGTGATAAGTTTTAAGTGGCTGACGCATCACTTATAACTTAAAACTCTAAACTTAAAACTATATATGAAGTTCTACCTCGTAGGCTATATGTATTGTGGCAAGACCACTGTAGGCAAGCAGCTTGCCCGCAGGCTGGGCTTGCACTTCGTGGATCTTGACGTGGCCTTCGAGAGCAAGTACCATATAGGCATCCCCGCCTTCTTTGAGCAATACGGCGAGGAGGCCTTCCGCAAGTTGGAACAGCAGATGCTTCATGCCACGGCCGACATTGACGGCGTGGTGGTGTCGACGGGCGGCGGCACCGCCTGCTATGCCGACAACATGGATTTCATTAACAGCCAAGGCACCTCGGTGTACCTTAAAATGGACGCCGAGACCCTGGCACGCCGTGCGGCCGTGTCGCACAAGCCCAGGCCGCTGCTCACATTGATGGACGACGACGAGCGCCGCACTCATATAACGGCGCAGCTCGCACAAAGAGCCATATACTACGAGCGTGCCGCCATCACCGTGGAAGCCGACTGCGACAACCCCGTAAAGGTTGCCGACCGTATTATTGAACTAAGTTGTATGTGCTGACGTTCTCGTTGCCTGCGGCGTCGCGCAGCACCACGCGGAACGTGTTGTCGCCCTGACGCACGAAGCCGCGCGTGGAGATGGTCAGCAAAGCATTCTTGCCGTCAAACTCGGCAAGCACCCATTGGTCGTTGATATAGCAGTTATACGAGACCACACCCGACAGGTTGTCGCTTATCTTCACCTTCAGCAGCCCCTTGGGCATAGCCTTGCCGTCGGTGAAGTTGACAGGCCGCACCTTGGGTGCCTCGGTGTCGCTCATGATGCCGAAGACGCCGAAGCTGCGCGGCTTGGCCACCAGCCAGTCGCCCTCGGCGCGGGTGGTCACGGCCGACACCTTGTTGCCGTCGACCTGCACGATGACCATCCTGTCGCGCAGCCGCGACCCCGCGGCAGGCATGGCCAGCCGCAGCGTGTAGGCATGGGCAGGCGGGATATTGTTGTAGCGCAGCTGCAGGCTGTAGGCAGGCGATAGCAGGCGGCTGTCGCGGCTGGTGCTCAGCTCCAGGTAGTCGTTGTCGTACACCGTGCCGGCCTCCACCTCGGCTACACAGTCGGCACTCTGCAGACGCGCTTTCTTGAAGTGCGCCACGGCCACCGCCGATGCCGCCGTCGGCGGCTCCTCGCCGTCAGGCTCGTCCTGGTAGGCGACACCCGTCACCGTGAACGACATATCCTTGGCGTTGCCCTTGGTGTCGGTAACCACGTAGCGCAGCCGGGCGCTCTTGCCGGGCTCCACGTTGAAGTAGCCGTCGCCGCTCACCGGACGGCTGTGGTGCGACGGGTCGCCTCGCAGCCTGCGGGTGAGGAAAAAGGCCATGCCCGACCGCTTGTACTCGGGGTAGTCTATTATGGCATTGATGGCCCTCGTCTCGTCATAAAGGAACGAGGTGACCTGGTAAGTCCAGAAAAGGGTGTCGTCGATATACAGCTGTATGCGTTCTATGCCGTTGCGGCCCGACGAGCCCGTCTCCGACACGTCCGAGGCGCAGATGCCCGCATAGCAGCGGCCGCGCACCTGCAGCGGCGTCTTGCCGCCGGCAAGCGGCACGTTGGCCACCGTCCCGTCGCCGCTGTAAAGCCTCACGCCGCGTATCACCGGCACCACCTCGTCCACATACGACAGCCCCGTGTAAAGCGGGTTCAACGGCTCGTCGTTGTAGGCATACCGCAGCTCGTAGTGCAGATGCGGACCGCCGCTGCCGCCGGTGTTGCCCGCAAAGGCGATGAGCTGACCCCTGCGCACGGGGTACTTGCCTTCGGGCAGCTCTTCGTCGAGCTCGAAGGTGCGGTGGGTGTACTGGTAGCTGAGCACGTAGTTTGCCACGGCTCCGCAGAACTCGTCGAGGTGCATATACACCGTACGGTAACCGTTGGGATGAGTGATATACAGCGTCTTGCCGCCGCCCCACGGCGACACCTTGACCCTCGACACCCAGCCGTCGGCCGGCGCATACACCTTCTCGCCAATCTCGCCGCCAATACGCAGGTCGATGCCGCTGTGGAAGTGGTTGGGACGCGGCTCGGCAAAGGTGCCGCTCAGCGACACAGGCCTGTGCATCGGCGGGTCGAAATAACCCATGGGCATACTGTCGGGACGCACCTCCCACGGCTTCGGAGCCGCCGGCGCAGGCGTGGCGTCGGGCTGCTGCGAGCGCACGCACGACGGCATCATAAATATAAGTATCAGCAATATAACCAACGGAAATCTTCTCATCATGTCTTATCTATATTATGCAAATCTCGTGCAAAGATACGAAT
The DNA here is from genome assembly GCA_017962615.1 of Bacteroidales bacterium. GTDB lineage: Bacteria > Bacteroidota > Bacteroidia > Bacteroidales > P3 > Colimorpha. The sequence continues at coordinate 26,139 of JAGCUZ010000044.1, forward strand.
AAATTTTCATTCAGCCGAAAGTTCCTTCAGAAGAAGACTAATTGTTAACCCTCCACCTACCGTTACGGGCACCTCCTTCACGGCTGATAATGCCTTTCTGGCGCAAGGAGGACAACTCTCGCTCAATAGTCCGTTTTTTCCCCGCCATTATTACTGCCATCTGATTGGCGGTGATTGTTGGATTTTGAATTATTATTTCTATGATTTTTTGCTGTTTCTCAGTCAGTTCAATCACCGCCAAATTACCGCCATTTTCACCGTCATTAGCTATGTTGATGTTGACAAATCGTTCTCTCCTTATGGTGGCCATCACGCCACCTCTTACCTGCTCAAAGGTTGGAACCGTAAGCTCTTCCTTGAGAAAGGCATCGCGTATTTTCTCGTAGCCGCGTCCCCAGCTCTCGATAAAACCAGCCAAGTAGAATACTTTTGCAATGAGGTCGTTGCGGGGATGAGACTCATGGCTGGCCATTAGATTCTCCGCCGTTATCTCCGGAGGAAACTCACCGCTGTTCCAGACCTCAATACGATCGTTCCAGACTCGCATTTGGGTGAATGTTCCCCGATAATCACGATGGACAATGGCGTTGCACACTATCTCACGAAGAGCATCCTCAGGAATTTCCAAAGGTTCAATTCTGCGCAAACCTTCATACTTGACAGGCGCTACGAGATAACGGCTGCGTAGCACTTGTATCACCTTGTCGGGCATAAGAATAAGTGGGCATACGATATTGTCGTCAAAAAACAGGTCGGCTTGTGAAGCCCCAAACCTGCCGATGCGGAAAGCTGCCTTGGGGCAATAGTACTCAACATCCTTGCCAAACAGCATCAAGGCTGCAAAGGTGAGACCACCTTGTTTGTCGAGCAGCCCTAATTTTCGCAAAATCTCCTTTGGAGTTGCATTTCTTGCGCTTTCGTCCAATCTATGGGACTCTACCGCCGCACCAATGAAAAAGCGAAGTGCATCCGCATCAATGTCATCCAAAGTGGCATCTGGCACAATATGCATATCCCAAGAGCTGTTGGTCTTCCGCAGAAGAAAATCTGTCAGCGAGTTGCCACTTAACTCTTGCAAAGTGCTGCCACTACGCATATAGTACTTTCCGTTACAGGCAACAGGTTGTTCTGACGGTTTTATGTGTATGGCCACATAGTCTTTTCCAGCATCTGAGTATAATTCAATATCAGGGACAATGCCCGTGGCCTGAATACACTTGTTCGGCAAGTTCTCCAACAGGTACTTGGCATTGTCAATCCCTACCACATTGCCGTTGTCGTCAATGCCGATATAGATGGTGCCGCCTTGGGCGTTGGCGAAGCCGCAAATCCACTTCAGGTATTCATCCTTCCACGACTGCTTATATTCTATATTCTGAGATTCCATGTTCTTATAACGTCTGTATATGCAAATTTATTGTATCCCCCATAAAAAGCCCACTGTCGACAAGTTTCCACCCGCTTCCCAAAACCATATCAGCCCAAAGCACCCCCAAAACCCATCCGGAACCAATCAAAATCTCACCCGAAACAGATCCAGTTTTCACCCCCTTTTCGATGCAAATATAGGGTACATTTAGAGAAGGTAAAGAGTACATAAGGAGTTGGTCCCATCAACTCCTTATCAACTATATACTTACGATTTACGTTCTATATACTAAAATCGGGGTGTTGAAGGATTTTGCGAACGACTGATTTTTGAACAATAATAAAATGAGTTACAACACATTGCAGCGACAAGCAAATCAATTTTGCCGTCGAGGCGTAGTGCTGCCGATTTAATGTCTGACAACCTCAAAAATTCATTTTACAAGACCACGAATTGCACAAATAGCATGAATCTGAAGAAAGCTTTCGATAGCGAAGCGGAGAACTTGGATTCGTTGTAAAAACAATTAATATAAACTGTTTTGATTTAGGTCGCTTCGCTGACTCGCTATATTTATTTATCAAGCGGTGCTATTCGCCATCCATGTTTTTTATTCAGCGGTGCTCATGACCTCAGTTCGCAGGCTTGCCACAAAATCTTTCAAAATCTTATTCAAAATCTTTCATTTTGTTTGATTTTCTGTTAGATTTTGTTTGATTTTGAGCCCGAAGGGCGACCATGATAATCTAGACAACAAATTCAAAACAGTTTGTGCGCGTTTCCATAAGCTCTTTGGCTGTCTGGAGGGCGGCCTTGGTTGGGGGCTCGGACGACAGCATGACGGCTATCTCGTGCAGCCGCCCGGCATCGTCGAGCTGTTTGATGTGCGAGGTGGTGCGTGTGCCGCCTTCGCTGTCGGTGGTCTTGTACACACGCAGGTGCTGCGCCGCCCGCTCCGCTATCTGCGGCAGATGGGTGATGGCCACCACCTGCCCACCCGAGGCCCTGCGCTCCATAAGGGCTGCCACCTTGACCGACACCGAGCCGGATATGCCGCTGTCGATCTCGTCGAAGATGAACGTGCCGCAGGCCGGCACACCGACTCCGTCGCGCACCAGGCCGGCGTAGAGGCATTTGACTGCCAGCATGAGCCTCGACAACTCGCCGCCGCTGGCCACCTTGCCCAGCTCGCGCGGCTCGCCGCCTTTGTTGGCGCTGAAGAGGAATGAGACCTTGTCGTTGCCGTGGGCGTTGTACTCGTGCGCCTCGGCGAGCGACACCTGCAGGCGTGCATGGGGCATGCCCATGTCGGCCAGCAGCGGCTGCACCTCGCCTTCGAGCCACTTGGCGGCCTCGCGGCGCTGCCTGCCGAGGGCTTTGGCATGACGCTGCACCTCGCCGAAGGCTTTGTCGACCTCCTCCATGGCTGCTCGTATCTCGCTGTCGAGGCTGGCGGCCTGCTGCAGACGTGCGTCGAGGTCGGCCTCGATGGCGAGCAGGGCTTCGACGCTGTCAACGCCGTGCTTGCGCTCAAGGCGGTAGATCATGTCGAGCCTGTCGGCCACCTGCTGCTGCCGTTCGGGGTCGTACTGTATAGAGCCGTCGAGGTGCTCGAGGGTGTCGGCGATGTCGGCCAGTTCGATGCGCACCGAGTCGATGCGCCGTTCAAGCTCCTCGAAGTCGGGGTGATAGGGACGTATGCGGCTCATGGCGGCATGGGCCGTCACGAGGCGGCTCAGCGCGCCGTGCTCGTCGGCGGTGAGGTTCTGTCCTATGGTGGAGAGGCCCTCCTTAACGCTCTCGGCATGGTCGAGCAGCTGGGCTTCCTGCTCCAGCTGTTGCTGCTCGTCGGCCTGCAGGCGTGCCTGCGCCAGCTCGTTATACTGGAACTGCAGGTAATCGGCGTCGCGCCGTGCCTGCGCGTCGGCGGCGGTGAGTTGTTCCATGCGGCGTTTCAAGGCGCTGTAGCGGCTGTAGGCCTCCTTGTAGGCCGGCAGCGAGCTGCAGCGTGCGTCGAGCAGCGAGAACTGGAAATCGCTGTCGGCCAGTGTGAGGGTCTCGTGCTGCGAATGGATGTCGACAATCTTGGGCGCCAAGGCTTTCAGCACTGTGAGCGGCACCGGCGTGTCGTTGACGAAGGCACGCGACTTGCCGCCGGGCAGCAGCTCGCGGCGCAGCAGCAGCTCGTCGTCGTAGTCGAGGTCGTTGGCCTCGAAGAAGGACTCAAGACCCAGCCCCGCCACACAGAACGTAGCCTCGACGATGCACTTGCGCTGCGCGTCGCGCAGGGTCTGCACGTCGGCCCGCTGCCCCAGCAGCAGGCCCAAGGCTCCGAGCAGTATGGTCTTGCCCGCGCCCGTCTCGCCGGTGATAGCAACGAAGCCGTCACCGAAGTCGATGTCGGAACGCTCTATCAGCGCATAGTTCTCTATCTTGATATGACGAAGCAAGGAAGGATTTTAGTTTTAAGTTATAAGTTCTAAGTTTTTAGTGGCTGACGCAGCAGTTTTTAGTTATAAATTCTAAGTTTTAAGTGGCTGGCGCAGCAGTTTTTAGTTTTAAGTTGTTAGTTCTAAGTTTTAAGTGGCTGACGCGTTAGTTTTAAGTGTCTGGTGCGAGGGGGTGAGGGATATGGAATGGCTAATTGAGCATGGGGGCTATGCGGTGGAGGGCGGTGACGAGGGCGTCGATGTCCTCGCGTGTGGTGTAGACGGCGAAGCTGGCACGCACGGTGCCGGGGATGCCGTAGCGGTCCATAACGGGCTGAGTGCAATGGTGGCCTGTGCGCACGGCGATGCCCAGCTTGTCGAGGAGCGTGCCCACGTCGTAGGGATGCGCGTTGCCCACGAGGAACGACACCACCGCCGCCTTGCCGGGCGCGGTGCCTATGAACCGCAGGTCTTCCACCTCGGCCAGGCGCTCCATGGCGTAGCGCGTGAGGTCGGCTTCGTGTGCCGCTATACGTTCCATGCCCACGCTCTCCATGAAGTCGATGGCGGCGCCGAGACCCAGCACGTCGCCCACGGCGGGCGTGCCTGCCTCGAACTTGAAGGGCAGGTCGTTGTAGGTGGTGCGCTCGAGTGTCACGTCGCGTATCATCTCCCCTCCCCCTTGGTAGGGCGGCATCTCGTTGAGGTACTGCTCTTTGCCATACATCACACCGACGCCCATAGGACCGTACATCTTGTGGCCCGAGAAGCAGTAGAAGTCGGCGTCGATGGCCTGCACGTCGACGCGCATGTGCGCCACAGCCTGCGCGCCGTCGACCAACACGGGCACGCCGTGGCTGTGCGCCACACGCGCCATCGCGGCCACGGGGTTCACGGTGCCGAGGGTGTTGGACACATGCGTCACCGCCACAAGGCGTGTGCGCTCGTTGAACAGGCCGGCGTAGGCATCGAGGTCGAGCACACCCTCGTCGCTGAAGGGCACCACGCGCAGCCGCGCTCCCTGACGCTCGCAGGCCAGCTGCCACGGCACAAGGTTGGAGTGGTGCTCCATGCCGGTGACTATCACCTCGTCGCCCGCCTTGATGTAACGCTGCGAGAAGCTCGACGCCACGAGGTTGATGCTCTCGGTGGTGCCGCGGGTGAATACAATCTCGTGCGAGTGCCTGGCGTTGACAAAGCGCTGCACCTTGCCGCGCACGGCCTCGTAGCGCTCGGTGGCCTCGGCGGCGAGGTAGTGCGCCCCGCGGTGTATGTTGCTGTTGAGGGTGGTGTAATAGTCGCACAGGCAGTCTATCACCGCCTGTGGCTTCTGCGTTGTGGCGGCATTGTCGAGGTAGACCAGCCGGTGTCCGTACACCTCACGGCCCAGGATTGGGAAGTTATCTGTATTGAGTGTTGTAGGATTGTCCATTATTCAGAAATGTTTATGCGTTCTTGTATCTCATAAACATAAACGCCAGAAACAGTAGCAGCAACAGCATGAAGATATAGAACGCCCACGAGCAGCCCCGCTTGGGCAGGGGTCTGTCTTTACGGCGGAATATGGCGCCCCAGTCGATGGGCTCGTCGTCGCGCTGTGCTTGGGTTGTCGTCTCGTCGCTCATCATTGGCAAGGTTCAGGGTCGGCGGTGCCACTCCCCTGCCCTTTCTTCTTCTTAAGCATGTAGCGCAACACGAAAATACAGCAGAAGGCAAGGAACAGCACCACTATGATTATAGACAGCTGCTGGCTGTAGCGCTCAATCACCGAGGGGTCGGCAGTCCGGTAGGCCAGCCAGCCGAGCACCGAGAGGATGACGTTCCACACCGCAGCGCCTATAAACGTGAACAGGGCGAAGGCGCCGACGGGCATCTTGGCCAATCCCGCAGGTATGGATATAAGCTGACGGATGACAGGTATCAGCCGCCCGATGAGGGTGGAGACCTTGCCGTGGTCGTTGAAATAGGTCTCGGCACGCGCTATCTTCTCGCTGCTCAGGCGACAGAGGCGCCCCACCTTGCTGTCGGCAAAGGCATATATCACAGGCCTGCCCAGCCAGCGCGACAGGTAGTAGTTGACGAAAGCCCCAATCATGGCACCAATGGTGCCGAAGAGGAACACCAGCCACGGCGTCATGCCTCCGGCGCTGTCGGGGTTGCACGCCACATAGACCGCAGGCGGTATTATAACCTCCGACGGAAAGGGTATGAACGAGCTCTCGACGGCCATAAGCACCATCACCGCGGTGTAGTTCATGTTGGCGTCGTACCAATGCAGGGCCTTGGCCACAAAGCCGCCCGACGACTCGTCGACACCTCCAACCAGCTCGGCCACGTTGCCGTCGGTCTGGCTCGCCACTTCCTGGGCACGCAGTCCCCCACCCCACAGTGTCACGCACGCCATGGCAACCGCCAGCATCATAGCTTTCAATTTGTTGTGTATCATATTTATCCTAAATTATCAATTAGTGGAAAGCGTGTTCATCACCCCTATGTCGTTCTGCATCTCGGGGCAGAGGATGAAGAGCATGTCGTCGCCGTAGGTGTCCTTGTACTGCGCACAAGCCATGAGGGCGTTGTTGAGGAAGTTGCGTCGGCCGGTCTTGTAGTAGCACACGGCGAGTCTAACGTAGAAGAAATAGGCCTGCTGGCAATGCGTGAGGCCGTCCTGCAGCAGCTGGATAGCGTCGTCGTAGCGCGAGAGGCGCATCAAAAGGTCGGCATACTCTATCCACAGGCCTTCGTCGTCGAGGTTGAGCTGCAGGGCGCGGTCGTAGAGCGGGATGGCGTTGTCGTCGTCGCCGCACTGCGAATGGATGTAGGCCGCCAGCGACACGCAGTAGGGCGACTGGGGGCTGAGGTGGACGGCGCGGTCGACGAAGTCCATGGCCGACGAGCGGTCGCCGAGGTCGAGGAAACAGCTGGCAGCCTTGGCCCAGTACTCGGCAAAATAGGGAGCCTCGTCGACGGCCTTCTTGTAGTAGATGATGGCCGCGTCGAGGTTGTTGGCATCGTGGTATATCGATGCTATATTACTGAACACTATTGACTTGTCCTCCACCAAAGGCAGCGTCTCGCGCAAGGCCGATACAGCCTCGACGGGGCGGTGAAGGGCGCGGTAGCAGTCGGACACGCCGATGTAGGGGTCGACAAACTTGCCGTCGATGGCTATGGCGTACTCGAACTGGTCGATGGCTTTCTCCCACATCTGCTGGCTGTAGTAGGCGGCGCCGAGGCAGAACCATGCCATGCGCGAATAAGGGTGCTCCTTAACGAAGTTCTGGAAGAAGGCTATCGCGTCGTCGGTGCGGTTCTCCTCCTCGTAGAGAGCTCCGAGGCAGTCGAGCGAACGCTCCTCGTCGGGGTTGAGCTGCACAGACTTCTTGAAACAGTCTATGGCGCGGTCGCTGATGCCGAGCTTGGCGTATTCCTCGCCGATGTTGCCGTAGATGGTGGCGAGGTCGTAGCCGTCGGAGGTGGCACGCTCGTAGTACTCGATGGCACGGCGCGGCTGCTCCATGGCGCTGTACACGGCGCCGAGGGCGTAGAGGACGTCGCAGTTGTTGGGCTCGACGTTCTCCAGACGGGTGAGTATCTGCAACGCCTCGGCATACTGCTGCCGCGCACAGAGCAGGTGCGACCGCCGCAGGGCTATCTCGTTGGAGTCGGGGAAAAGCGAGGCGGCATAGTCCACCGAACTCTCCAGCATGTGCAAGTCGTTGGTTTCAAGGTAATAGTCGATAACCATCTCCATGTCGTCCTCATCGAAATAGCGATGCCCGCCCTCGTCCTGGTTCTGCTCGAAGGCAAGGACCGCTTCCTTCACATCGGAGTCGTAGTTCTTAAATCGGTTGACGTTCATAGTATACTATATCCATCGACAATGCACTGGCAATCTACATCTTTCGACTGCCGAGGCACTGTCGTTTCATCCTACAAAGGTACACAAAAAATATCGTTCCCGACACGCACCGCGAAAAAGATTATCAACAATGCCACGTTAACCCCTCTTTCCCCACTCTGCCACAGCCTGTTGCCACAAACATGCCCACGCCCCAACAATAAACCGCCGCTTTCTGCGTTAATAGCGCATACAAAATCTTACAAATATCTGATATATCCATGATAACGGCAACCACAACAAAAGCCCTCGCCGACGCCCTCGCTCCTGCGCGCGACGGCAAACAGTCAATAGGCCTTGTACCCACCATGGGCGCCCTCCACGACGGCCACCTCTCGCTGATATCGCGGGCGGTGAAGGAGAACGACACCGTCGTCGTCTCCATCTTCGTCAACCCCATACAGTTCAACAACCAGGAAGACCTGCAGAAATACCCCCGCACCCTCGACGACGACCTCAACAAGATAGAGCAGCTCGCCGACGGCAGCGGCCGTAAGGTTATCGCCTTCGCCCCCTCGGTCGAGGAGATGTACCCCGAGCCCGTCACCACCACCTACCACTTCGGCCCCATCGAGGAGGTCATGGAAGGGCCGCGCCGCCCAGGACATTTCTCGGGTGTCGCCGTGGTCGTCAAACGCCTCTTTGATCTGGTGCAGCCTCAACGCGCCTACTTCGGCGAGAAAGACTTCCAGCAGATAGCCATCATCCGCGAGCTGCTGCGCCAGACACAGCTGCCCATAACCCTCGTGCCCTGCCCCATAGTGCGTGCCGACGACGGCCTCGCCCTCAGCAGCCGCAACATGCGCCTCTCGCCCGCCGCACGCAACATGGCTCCCGCCATCTACGCCACGCTGTGCCAGGCCGTCGAGATGTCGTACTGCGAAGAGCTGCCCGACGTCAAGGACTGGGTGGCCGACACCCTCGACACCTTCCACGAGGTCAACCCGCAGCCTGACGGCTTGCAGTTCGAGGTGGAGTACTTCGAGATTGTCAACGACACCACCCTGCAACCCATCGACACATGGGACGACGCCCCCGGCATCGTCGGCTGCATAGCGGTATGGCTCGACGGCGTGCGCCTCATCGACGTCATCCGCTTCCGCCCCGAAGCATAAGCTTACTATCTTCCTTACTGGATAACAGTCCGACGCTGGAGTGCTTAACCTCAGCGTCGTGTACTCTTCACGTTTCGTTGCCAGAACTTTATAGAAACGACATAACGGCGTAGCGATAGCCGTCAATGCCGAGGCCGCAGACCACGCCGCGACACACCTCGCTCAGCAGCGAGTGACGGCGGAACTCCTCACGCGCATATATGTTGCTGATATGAACCTCCACCACCGGCGCAGTGACGGCCGCCACTGCGTCGCGAATAGCCACACTGGTGTGACTGTAGCCTCCGGCGTTAAGCACTATGCCGTCAGCCTCGAAGCCCACAGACTGCAGCCTGTCGATAATCTCCCCTTCGACATTGCTCTGATAATATCCTATCTCAACATCGGGAAACTGCCCGCGCAGCCCGGCCACCATCTCGTCCATCGTGGTGCATCCGTACACCTCCGGCTCACGCCGTCCCGTCAGGTTAAGGTTAGGCCCGTTGATTATCTCTATTCGCTTCATGCTGTTTTCTTATAATATCTATAATACAAGGCGTTGAGCGTTGCCCTGCACATCTGTCATGTTGCAAAGATACAACATTTTTCCGATTCACCACCAGAAAAGTGCGAAACTCCCTATTGCACGCTATCCAAGACCAAGCCAGCCACCCCGAATCAGCCCTCGAAAATATTACTTTTGGGGAATCTATTCCGAAAAAGTCATAACTTTTTTGGAATTAAATCCAAAAAAGTTGTATTTTTGCATTATAATAATTGCCGATTATGATTAGAAGATACATCTACAAAAAAATTGAGAACAAACTGTTTAAAGGCAAAATTATTATAATTACCGGTGCTCGGCAAGTTGGAAAAACCACTCTGTTGAAGCAACTGATGAAGGATATGACCAACACGCTGTGGCTAAACGGCGACGAATTACAGGTTCAAAACCTGTTCGGCAACGCCTCGTCCGACAGGCTGTTGTCGGAGTTCAAAGGCTACAAAGTCGTCATCATCGACGAGGCGCAGCGCATTAGTGACATCGGTCTACGCCTTAAACTGATAGCCGATTCGGACAGCGACATACAGGTTATAGCCACTGGCAGCTCGGCTTTTGAGCTTGCCAACAAGGTAAACGAGCCCCTCACCGGCCGCAAATGGGAGTACCAGATGTATCCGCTGTCGTTTGGCGAGATGGCGGAGCACCACGGCAAGCTGAAGGAACTACGGCTGCTACCACAGCGCATAGTATACGGCTACTATCCCGAAGTGGTGACGAGCGACGGCAACGAAGTGGAAATACTGAAGCTGCTGACCGACGCATACTTATACAAGGACATACTCTCGTGGGAGAACATAAAGCACCCTGACAAGCTGCAGACCCTGCTACGCGCACTGGCCTACCAGGTGGGATCGCAGGTGTCGTTCAACGAGCTAAGCCAAATGTGTTCGCTCGACAGCAAGACGGTGGAGCGATACATAACCCTACTGGAGCAGTGCTATATAATATTCCGTCTGCCATCATACTCGCGCAACCTGCGTCATGAGCTGAAGTCGAGCCGCAAGATATACTTCTACGACAACGGCATACGCAACGCTTTGATTGCCGACTTCAACGCACCCGAGACACGGCAGGATATCGGAGCCCTGTGGGAGAACTTCGTAATAGCCGAACGCATGAAAAGCAACGAGTATTACCAGCGTTGGGCTAACCGCTATTTCTGGCGCACAAAACAGCAACAGGAGGTGGATTATATAGAGGAATACGACGGCAAACTGCACGCCTACGAGGTGAAGTGGAATCCCAAAACCAAGGCGCGGGTAACAAAGACCTTTACAGCGGCATATCCCGGTAGCGACTTCAACGTCATCACCCCTGATAACATCGCTGATTTCCTATTGCCCGACTAGCCACTGTAAAGACACATGAAAAGGAAGCGGGACCCGCCCGGAGGACAGGTCCCGCTCTTGTTGTTATATGCTACTAAGGATATTAGATGATACCCTGGGCGAGCATAGCTTTAGCCACGCGCATGAAACCGGCGATGTTGGCACCCTTGACGTAGTCAATGGTGTTGCCCTTTTTACCGTATTCAACGCACATGTCATAGATGTCGTTCATAATCTTGTGCAGCTTGACATCGACCTCTTCGGCAGTCCAGTTGATGTGACCGGCGTTCTGGCAGATCTCAAGGCCAGAGGTGGCAACACCACCGGCGTTGACAGCCTTACCAGGAGCGAACGGCAGTTTGGCCTTCTGGAAAGCGGCGATAGCGCCAGGCTGGCAGCCCATGTTCGACACCTCGGCGACGTATTTCACGCCGTTCTTAATAAGCATCTTGGCGTCGTCCTCGCTGAGCTCGTTCTGGAAAGCGCAGGGCATAGCGATGTCGCACTTGACACTCCAAGCCTTCTTGCCGGCAGTGAACTTGGCCAGTTTCGGGAACTTGGTAGCCATATCCTCAACCTTGTTGCGGTTGGAGGCACGCATATCGAGCATGTAGTCGATCATCTCTTTGGTGATGCCGTCCTTGATCTCGCAGACACCGTCGGGACCGGAGATAGCAACGACCTTGGCACCCATCTCAACAGCCTTGGTGGCAGCGCCCCAAGCGACATTGCCGAAGCCAGAGAGAGCGATCTTCTTGCCCTTCATGTTCTCTTTTTTCTGCTTCACCATGCGCTCGACATAGTACATGGCGCCGAAACCTGTAGCCTCGGGACGGATGAGGGAACCACCCCAGCCGTAGCTCTTGCCGGTGAGGGCACCGGTGCTGTGCTCGCGGGCGAGTTTCTTGTAAGCACCATAGAGGTAACCAATCTCGCGGCCACCAACTCCGACGTCGCCAGCGGGGCTGTCCTGATCGGGACCGATGTTGCGCCACAGCTCATACATGAAAGCCTGGCAGAAGCGCATGATTTCGGCATCGCTCTTTCCTGTGGGGTCGAAATCGGCACCACCCTTACCACCGCCGAGAGGCAGGTTGGTGAGGCTGTTCTTGAAAATCTGCTCGAAGCCTAATAACTTCAGCATGGAGACGTTGACAGCGGGATGGAAGCGGAGACCGCCTTTGTATGCGCCGAGGGCGGCGTTGAACTGCACGCGGTAGCCCAAGTTGGTGCAAACTTCACCCTTATCGTTGACCCAAGTCACGCGGAAAGTGAAGATACGATCGGGTTCGACAAGACGCTCAATGATTTTGGCTTTCTCGAACTCGGGATGCTCGTTGTAAACTTTCTCAATGGAGACCAGGACCTCTTCGACGGCCTGCAAATACTCTTTTTCACCAGGATGTTTGGCTTCAAGAGTCTTCATGATTTCTTTTACCTTCATGATATTTAATGTTTTGAGTTAAAGTATGTATTTAATTTTGGTCAACAAATGTACAACTATTTTTTGATACTGCGCAAGTTTTTTTATATTTTTTGCGTTTTTCGGCAAAATATTTTTGCACAGCCTGTTCATAGCTGCATTAATCAGAGTCGTTCTTGATGCGCAAAAAACGTGCTCCACACCGCCACAAACCACGGGTTCTACCCTTGGAAACATGTAGAGATGAAGTTGTAGAGGCGGGGCTTTAGGTATTCGCGTGCCTCGATGTGCGCCATGTGGGCCACGTTGGAGAGAAGTAACAGCTCGGGATTACGGGCTTCGAGGGCCTGCGAGATGCCCAACTCGACGGGCAGACGTACGTCGTTCTTGCCGTACACGCAGAGCACCGGCGCGTCGAGGCTGCGCAACACATGCAGGCGCGACGGGCGCTGCAGCATGCCTTTCTGCGCCGCCAGAGCACCTTGCTGCGAGGTTTCGAGAGCCAGCTCCTGCACGGCGTGTATATCGTGCGAGAGGAACCGCAGGCTCTGAGTATCGAAAAGGGTCTGTATGAACGAAAGGATATAGCCCGGCATGTTGGACGCCATCTGCTTGCAGGCCTCCTCACGCTTCTGCATGGTCTGCTCGTCGTCGGCCATGGCGTGGGAATGCAGCAGCACCAGCCCCCGCATCAGATAGGGATAGGCCTCGGCAAAAGCCAGCGACACGTAGCCGCCCATCGAATGCCCCACCATCACACAGTCGCTGACTCCCAAGTCGTCGAGGACTGCCTTCACGGCACGCGCCATGAAGTCCATCGTATGCACATCGGCGTAGTTGTCGCTGAATCCATGACCTGGCAGGTCGATGGCTATCACTCGCTTGGAATGCATATAGCTCAACATGTAGGATGCCCACACGTCGAGGTTCTGCATATATCCGTGCAGAAACACTACCGTGCCAAGATTTTCACGTCCTTCGTCGCGATAATGTATCTTTCGGCCTTGGAATATCAATGTCTTGTGCTGCTCCATGTTATACTACAATTGTGAGGCAAAAGTACATCTTTTTTTATAAACAGGGCCGATTGTTTTTAAAAAGTAATACTCAGCATATTGTTAATAAGAGGCAGCACTCCAGCATGTACCAACGATTCAGTGGTGTAGCCGCCCATACGCGAAAGAGCCTCGCAACAGCTTACTTTATTCTCCGCTTCGCTATCGTGCTGCGGCTGCCGACCTTGTGGAGGCATAATCCACTGGACTTTCCGTTTTGTTCTCCGCTGCGCTATCGAAAGTCCACAGGACTTTCTTCATTCTCCGCTGCGCTATCGAAAGTCCACAGGACTTTCTTCATCCTTATAGAATCTGAGCATCACGTCGGCCTGCGGGGCACGCTGGGCCTTGTAGTGCACGTTGCCGTAGGCCGACACCGACACTGCCGAGGCCGGCACGCCCTGCCCTGTGAGGGCTTTCTTGAGCTCCCGTCCACGGTCGAGGCTGAGGCTGTAGCACTGCGTGTCGTCTGAGCCCTGCACGTTGACCATAAACTCGACCTTGAGACCAGCGTTGCGCGAGAGGAACTCGGCCAGCATGGTGAGGCAGCGCGACGAATAGGGTAACAGGCTGCGCGAGTCGTCGGCGAAGCCTACGCCGTACATGGGTATCACCACCGAGTCTTTCACCAGCTCGTTGGCCATATAGCCTTTGACGAACACCGTGCTGTTGCCATCGGGCGTTATAGCCAAAACGGGTACATATAGCGTGCCTGCGGTGGCATATACGAGGTAAGCCTTGTCTTTGTGGATGCTTGCCGACAGCGGCTTCGAGAAGTCGTCGACCATGAAGTTGTAGCGCATCAGCTGCGCGTCGCGGTCGACGATGTCGACCTGCGCAAGCGGTGTCTTGTCGTGTAGCGACGCCAGCACCACGGTGGCCATCCTGTAAAAGCTGGCCGACGCGGGTGTGAGACCCACGCTGCGGCACGCGTAGTTGCCGCCGTGGACGGAGGCCGACACAAAGAGTTTGCGCTCGTCGTCCGACAGCGACACCGACGCCTCGTTGAAGGCGGTGTTGACATCGCGTCCCATATTGACCGGAGCCGACCACGTGGTCCAGCTGCTAACGTCGGGACGCCGCGCCACATAGATGTCGCCGTAGCCCAGTCCCTGCGCGTCGGTGATGAAATACAAGGTACGCATATCGCGGCTGAGCACTGGGCTGCGTTCGCTGTATGGCGTGTTGACCGCCAGTCCCAGGTTTACAGCCTCTCCCCAGCCGTAGTCGGTGCGCGGCACGAAGTAGAGGTCGGTGGCCAAAGCCGTGTCGCCGTGGAAATAGGCTCCCGACCGCTGATAATTGTGCCCTCCTGGACGGTCGGAGGCCAGCAGTATGCCTGTACCGTCGGGCAACATGAAAGCATCGGTCTCTATGTAATCGCTGTTCACGGGGAATGGCGGCACCTCGGCAATACGCCACTGGCCGTCCTGCTCGAGCTGGGCTATGACGATGTCGCCGTTCTGTCCCAGCAGCATCTTCGTTCCCTCTTCATATATTCCGTAAAACATGAGGCCGTTGTTCTCGGTGTTCAAGAACGCCACAGGTCCAGCATAACGCCAGCCGCCTTTCCCCGACTGCTCGCTGAAACACACGGTGCACTTGCCGTCGGGGTCGCGGCGCGTGTAGTACAGCCGCTTGCCGTCGGGCGAGGGGGCGGGATGCAGCACGTCGAAGGCGGTGGACGTCAGCTCCGACACCACTGCCTTCACCTTCTCCGAAGGGGTGAGCAGCAGCGCGCGCAGGTCCTCGTACAGGTCGTTGTATTGGTCTTCAAACACCAGGCCGCTATGCTGCATCTGGTCGACGGCACGCTTCCAGTTGCGTGCCTCTATGAAAGGCTGCAGGGTGCGCTGCAACGCCACGTACGAGACCCTCATGCCGGTAAGCATGCGCGTGTACTCTTCGTACTGCGGCACGTCGCGTTCGGCAACCTTGCGCAACAGGTCTATCGTGTCGGCACGCATGGCCCGGACCATGTCCTCGTCAACCTTCACCATGAAGGGGCAGTCGGGATGCGCGGCCTTGAAGGCCCGTATCGGCGCACCGTTGCCCTCGTCGGAGTGCCACTGATAGCTCTGACGGTAGATGCTGCCGTAGGCGCTGTCGAGCGGGAATTCCTCCATGTATATCTTCAACGCCGCCATATTCCTGTCCTTGACAATCATAGAGCGCAGACGGTCCACGGCCAGTTCCGACAGGGTGTTGTCGCTGTTGCGCAGGGCAAAGTCGGCGTACTGCCTGGGGGTCTTCAGGGCTGCAAACTCCACTTCGAGCAGCGACTCCATCTTGTCGATAGCCTCCACATACTCGTCGCTCATAGGATATTTCGTCAGGAAGTCCCTGTAGGCCGCCACGGTGTGCTTCGCCGAGGCGTCGGCATAAGCCATGCGGCTCTTGTACTTGCCCGCCATGGTCATTATGTACTGGCAGTCGCTGTAGGGCGCCACCATCGAGTCGATGACGGCCACGTCGGTGATGTCGGCAAACTGCTGCGACATTATCTTGTTAATCTCTGCCTCGGCGTACTCTGCGCCCGAGGTGCCGCCGTGCTTCTTGAGGAAATAGTAATAGCCTGCCAGCGAGTTGGCCTGCCGCGCCATGTCGAAAGCCTGCATGTAGCGGTGACGTTCCACCTCGCGCATAATGATGGCGTCGGACGAGAACACCTCCTTAAAGAGGTTTATCTCCGACTCGGGCAGCGTGTTGTTACCTGCCACATACACGCGGGTCTCCTCTATGATGCTCTGCTTCTTCTGGCGCACCGCCGCAAGGGTGATTTTGTTGCGTATCAGGCGGCTCACCTCTTTGTAGCGGTCCCTGTCGTCGATCATCGCCACGTAGTTCTTCTCGGCCTTCTGCACGTAACGCATGGCCATGGGCAGGTTGCGCATGGGGTTGTTAGTGCTCGAATAGAACTCGGCCATAGCCATCAGGTTGGCCACGTCGTCGGGATTCTGCGCATAGGCCTTGTACACGCGGGCGTACTGCATGCGGTAGTATTCGGCATAATTGGTGTCTTTTTGCTCCTGGGCAATCAAAAGATTACTCGCAAGCAGCAGCAGTACCAATGTCAGCGGAAACCTCATCGCAGTTATTTCTCAATTTCTATGGTGTCCAATATGTCGTCGAACATTTCCCTGAAGGCGCCGAAAGTGTCGGTCGTCGTCTCCAGGCGGAACTCTATTGCCGTCTTCTTCACTTTGAAGTACAGCATCTTGAAGCGGTAGTCCTTGGTATCGTTGCCGCTTGTATAGGCTCCGTCGTAGGCCAAAGCCTCGTCCACCACAAGTCCTTCGTCATACTCGCGCAAGGCCTGGAAAGGCTGCTGCAGGTAGCGCTCGTAGGCCAGCTCGTACACGCTGCCGGGATAGTTGCGCTTTACATATATCCTAAGGAACGGCAGCACAGTGTCGCCCATCTCGTCAACCACTGCCGTCCCCCCGTAGGCATACAGGTACACCGTGGTGTTCTTGTCAACATTGGTGGTCTGCAAATACTTCCATCCGCCATCCGGGAAACTGAAGGTCACGCCCGTGCCCGGCACTTTCACCTGTGCCTGCGCCGCCCATGCCATCATGGTCAGCAGCGCTATGGCCGCCATTCTCCGTACTGCTCTGTTCATATTTTCTGACAATCTTTCTTTGTTTATACTGCCAACCTAACGCCGGGATTGATGTTTTATTGTGCACAGCCGCTACAATTGCCCATAAAAATCCAGCAGCTGCCCCGTCAGCCTCTCGTTGTCGTACCGCTCCGCTATAAGGTCGAAAGCCTTGCGTCCTATGGCCTTGCATCTCTCGGGCTGCTCTATGCACAGGCGTATCTTCTCCACAAACTGCTCCGGCGTGTCGGCTATCAATAGGTCCTCGCCGTCGGTGTAGTCTATGCCCTCGGCTGCCACCGTGGTGGCCACCACGGTCTTGCCAAGCGACATGGCCTCTATTATCTTAACCCTTATGCCGCTGCCCGACAGGAGCGGCACCACGTTGATCTGCTTGCCGCTCATGAAATAGCCGGCGTCGGGCACCTCGCCCACCACCGTCACGCCGTCCGTCTTCAGCTCCATCAGCTTCTTGGGCATCTTGCGCCCGGCAAGGTACAGCTTAGCCTGCGGCACTGCGGCGTGCAGCATGGGCCACACCTCGCGCAGAAACCATTGCACCCCTTCCACGTTGGGCATCCAGTCCATGGAGCCTATGTGGAACAGCGTGCACGGCTCTTCCTCCACATTCTCCGCCAGTTCCGGCGTCACTATGCCGAACGGCATGGCCATCACAGGCTTCGTTGCGCCCATTGCCTTGTATATGTCGGCGTCGTGCCGGGTAATGCACACTATGCCGTCGAAGTCGCCCAAGTGCGCCCTCTCGTAGCGTTCCAGTGCCGCCGCAAGCTTGCCCAGGTACCACCTCTTCAGCGGATTGCGGGCATACTCAGCCCTGCGGCGCCATATCCTGTACTCCACGTTGTGGGCGCGCAGCACCACCTTGGCATCGCTGCACTGCCTTATAACGGGCACATACGGCGTCAGGAAAAGGCTCTCCAGGTGCACCACGTCGTAGTGCTCCTCCGCAAGCAGCTCTCTCAGCCTGTCGGCAAACGCTTTGCTCTCGAAGCGTGCCACGTTGTATGACTTGCCTCTCAGCAACGCCCACAGCGCAGGCAGCGGCCGCACACGCAGGTCTACCTCCACTGCATCGAAGCGCGTCGCCGCCTTGTATTCCTCGGTCATTCTGCGCGCCTGCACGGGGTGCTTCTTCGAGCACATCGACAGCACCCTAACCTCGCAGTCCTGCGACAGCAGTCCCTGCGTAACGCTGTTCATGGCCAAGCTTCCCCCGTCAACCGGCGGATACGGAGGCTTGATGGTAAGCTGGAGTACCTTCATATTGCACCGGACATCGTGCTACTCCTCGGGCAGCGCGCGGAAGCCCTCGCCCAGTATCTCCGAGCTGTCGACAATATTCACAAAAGCATTGGGGTCTAACCGTTTCAGGTTGCTTTTCAGCTTCACCATGTCGGCACGCTCAAGGGTGACGTATATCATCTTGCGCTCGTTACCCTTGTACAGGCCTGTGCCCACCAGCAGGGTGCCGCCGCGCTCCAGGTCGTTCAAGATATAGCTGCGCACCGCCTCCAGCTCGTCGGTGACGATAAACATGGTCTTGTAGCTCTTCATGCCGTCCACCACCAGGTCGATAATCTTGCTCTCTATGAAGATGAGGATGATAGAGTATATCGGGAGGCGTATGTCTTTGAAAGCGGTGAGGGTGGTCAGCGAGATGATGCTGTCGACGATAAGCACCAACGTGCCGAGACTTATCTTGGTGTATTTGTGGATAATCATGCTTATGATGTCCGAGCCGCCGCTCGTGGCACCGGCACGGAAGATCACGCCGATGGCCACGCCGTAGATGATGCCCGCCACCACGGTGTTCAAGAAGAAGTCGGGCACAAACCCTTTCAGGTACTCGCCCTCCTCAATGTAGAAGTCCACATTGGGGTTAGCCTCGAAGAACCCTCGGTTATAGTCGTAGATTACAGGGTCGTAGCCCCACGTGATTTCGAGCAGGTAGGTGAACACGGGTATCAGTATCACCGACACCACAGTCTTCACGCCGAACTTTGGGCCCAGTATGAGTGTGCCGATAATCAGCAGCGGTATGTCCATGCAGACGCCCGCCAACGAAATCTTCCATCCCCACAAGGCGTTGAACACGTTGGCCAAGCCGTACACGCCGCCAGGCGCCAGGTGATAGGGATTGACAAACATAACGTCGCCAACAGCGAACAAGGCGCTGCCGAGCACCACCAAAAAATAGGACCACACTTGGTCCTTTATACTACTTTTCTTCATAGGATGAGCGACAGACGGGGCTCGAACCCGCGACCTGCGGCTTGGGAAGCCGCCGCTCTGCCAACTGAGCTACTGTCGCATTTACAACAAACGTCCCCTATAAAACTTCAAAGCATAAGTTTTATTGTGTCATATCATAAAAAAAAATCAAAACAGGCATTATCACCCTATCCACCAACACCTTACAACAATCCCAAACGCATCTCGCCATCAACACAACAACACATCTGCGTACATATCAACCAATTATAATGGACAACACTGGTACAATTCACAAAACAACATCGCGAATAAAATCGTGAAAATCGGGAGTACTACTCTGTATTTTCATGGAAAATCGGGAGTACCACTCCGTAAAATACAAGAATCCCCACCGCATTCCCTCATAAAAATGTAGTCCGTGGCAATTATTCCCTCATAAAAATGTATTCTATAACAAACATTCCCTCATAAAAATGTATTTTTTCTTGTATTATTCGATAATAAATTTGTAACTTTGCAAAAACAAAACATCACACAGCGCAAATGGATAGACTGATTTACACCAAGTTACTGAAATGGAAGAATTCAGAATACCGCAAACCTCTCATCCTTTTGGGTGCAAGACAGGTTGGCAAGACATATATTCTCAACCAATTCGGCCGACAGGAATTCGACACACTGGTGTACATTAACTGCCACAACAACGCTTTTGCCGAATCATTGTTTCGCGATTTCGACATGAACCGCATCCTGTATGACATCGAACAGCAGTATGAGCAACACATAGTTGCCGGTAAAACGCTGCTCGTCTTCGACGAAATACAGGAGGTTCACAACGGCATCTCGTCGCTCAAATATTTCTGCGAAGAATGCCGGGACCTGCATGTTGCCGTGGCTGGCTCACTGCTGGGCATATCGTTGCGCGAAGACGAGAGCTACCCCGTGGGCAAGGTCGACACCCTCAGGATGTACCCCATGACATTCACCGAGTTTCTACTTGCATGCAACAGGAAGAACCTCTGCAACAGTCTTGATGGCTGCCTATGGGAAAACCTTACCACATCACACGAAACCCTAACCGACCTACTGCGGCAATATTACTTCTGCGGAGGCATGCCCGAAGCGGTGCAGGCCTGGGTCGAGAGCCGCGACGCCCGCTGGGTGCGGCAGATACAATTGGAAATACTTGATGCCTACGAACGCGACATTGCCAAGCACACCTCCGTGATGGCCGGACGCATACACCAAGTGTGGAGCAGCATCCCCGCACAGCTGGCCAAGGAGAACAAGAAATTCATCTTCGGCATGGTC
This sequence comes from Bacteroidales bacterium, assembly GCA_017962615.1. GTDB lineage: Bacteria > Bacteroidota > Bacteroidia > Bacteroidales > P3 > Colimorpha. Next base: position 46,453 of record JAGCUZ010000044.1, read on the forward strand.
AAGAAAGGGGCAAGAGCCGCCGAATACGAGCTGGCACTGCAGTGGCTGGCAGATGCGGGGCTGGTCTATCGCGTGGAGCGCTGCAAATCGGCGCAGTTGCCGCTCAAGTTCTACGCCGACAGCTCCGCGTTCAAAATATATCTGCTCGACGTTGGCCTCCTGGCTGCGATGACCGAGACAGAGCCCAAAGACATACTGCTGGGCAGCAAGGCGTTCAGCGAATTCAAGGGAGCCTTCTCCGAAAACTACGCGCTGGAACAGATAAAAACCATAGGCAATATCGGCGTGTATTACTACAGCAAAGACAACTCACAGTTGGAGATAGACTTCCTTCTGCAATGCGCAGGCCGTGTTATCCCCACTGAAGTGAAAGCCGAAGAGAATGTAAAGAGCAAGTCACTGCACACCTTTGTCCAGACCAACCAGCCCGGCATGAAAGGCTTGCGCGTGTCGATGAAGCCATATACAAAACAAGAGTGGATGGAAAACATCCCCCTCTACGGAGTGGAGAGCTACCTGAAAAAGCAATGCTCCGATATTATGACCGAATAAAATGACACTTTTTGCGAGGTTTCAGGAAGCAAATTGACATTTTCTACGAGGTTTCGGGAGGTAGATTGACACTTTTTACGAGTTACAAGCATCCGGCACATCCATGACGTGCCGCTGAGTGCATTTGGGCTTCTTAAAAAGTGCATATTTTTGCACTGCGATTGGATTTGTGCCGAAAAGGCACAAACGGAACAATCGAGCGCTGCGTATACTCATTATCATACTGTTACAAACAAAATCAAGGCATTTTTTTAGGTCGCGAGGGGTCCAATTTTGGTATATAGAATGTAAAGTGTAAGTATATAGATGATAAGGAGTTGGTCCTACCAACTCCTTATCATCTATATA
>JAGCUZ010000045.1 GCA_017962615.1 Bacteroidales bacterium
CTTCAACATCTGCAAGGGCCTAGGCGTCGACCCCCACCATATCCGCACCATCGTGCCGCTGCCCAAGAACCACGACGAGTTCATGAAGATTCTCGAAGAGGAGATAGCCTACAACGGCGTGAGCGTCATCATCCCGCAGCGCGTCTGCATCGTCGAGAACAAAAAGAGAATTGCAGCAAAGAAATAAAACCGAGTGTTAAACTGTAAGTTATAAGTTCTAAGTAGGCTGACGCCGTCACATACGCGCAAGCCACTTAAAACATAAGAGTTAAAACTTAAAACTAAAATGAAGAAAGACATCATACTTTGCGGCGTAGGCGGCGACGGCATCGTCTCCGTGGCCAAAATCATAAGCGACGCCGCCCTCAACCTGGGCATGAACGTCAAACAGAGCGAGATTCACGGCATGAGCCAGCGCGGCGGCTCGGTGTTCAGCCACCTCCGCATCAGCTCGGAGCCCATCTTCGCCGACGTAATCCCCGAAGGCAAGGCCGACATCATCCTCAGCAGCGAGCCCATGGAAGCCCTGCGCTACCTGACTTTCCTTGCTCCCGACGGCTGGGTGATAACCAACAGCGACCCCTTCATCAACATCAACAACTATCCTGATATCGAGAAGGTCTACGCCGAGCTCGGCAAGCTGAAACACTGCGTGAGCTTCAACGCCAACGCCATAGCCAAGAGCCTCAACGCCCGCGGCAACATGGTGCTGCTCGGAGCCGCCGCCCCCTACCTCGGCATCGAGTTCGAGGAGCTGGAGAAAGCCATCCGCACCATTTTCGGACGCAAGGGCGAGGATGTTGTCAACACCAACATCGCTGCAATACGTGCCGGACGTGATGCCAAATAATGCACTGCGGGCCGCAGTGCCCGCAGTTTCTACCCGTCGCTGTGCCTCTGTGGCACGACGCATTCTGTTGCTGGCCGCCTTGCTCTTTGCAGGCGGCTTTGCACAGGGGCAGCAGCCTGCCGTGTCGCCCTTCGACTACGGCCTGCGCGAGGCACAGAGCGACACGGCACGCTACACGGCTCTGCTGCGCGCCCACAACGCCGCCATCAGCGCCGGTGTCGACGTGGACTACACGGGCATCGACTCTATCTACATCGAGGTGCCGCAGGGAGCACCCACCATCCCACTCACCAGGCACAACGACTTCAAGGGCTGCACCTTCTTCGTCCTCAACCGCGAGAAGGACAACGTGCTCTTCGGCATGACGCAGCCCACGCCGCGCATAGCCCTCGACAAAGCCCTTGTCGACCAAGGCGACTTCGGCGGCATGGAGGCCCTCAACAAAGGCTGGATGCTGCTGATACTCTACGACCGTCACCCCTGGGTGGCGCAGCGCATAGGCTACGGCTACCCCTTCGAGCGGCGCGACGTGCTGCTGCTCCACGACGGCAAGGCCGTCAACAGCGTCGTGGCATCGTACAACACCGACTCCACAGCCCTCGAGGCCTACTTCTGCAAGGTCGACACCATCCGCAAGACGATAGAGAACATCACCATAGTGCGCGACAAGCGCTGCACCTACAAGTCGTACTGCTTCAACATCATCGGGCAGGACAACGTGCTTCTGCGCAACATCAGCATCACCACGCCCAAGAGCCGTCTCACCGCCGACGGCGCCATAATAGCGCAGAACGCCACGCGCATAGCGCTGGAGGACGTCACCATCGACGGCACCTACTCGGCTCCGCAGAAATACGGCTACGGCGTGTCGATGAACAACGTGTGGGGCGCCAGCTTCACACGCCTCAAGGCCGACGGCAAATGGGGCGTGTTCGGCACCAACAACATGAGCGGCACGCTGTTGCGCGAGTGCGACGTGAACCGCTTCGACATCCACTGCTACGGCCGCGACGCCCGTTTCATAGGCTGCACCTTCCGTGGCAAGCAGACGCAGTTCTCGTCGATGTACGGCACCGTGGTCTTCGACAGCTGCCTCTTCGCCGACTGCATACCCGTACGTATCAGGGCATCCTACAACGCCTACACCCCCTTCGACATCGTAATGCGCAACTGCAGCTTCGACGCCACGCGCCGCCATCACGCATTGGTCAACGTCATGCTGCTCGACACCGCCCTCAACGCCCGCCCCGAGCTGGCCGAGAAGTGCTGGCCCAACCTGCGCGTCGAGAACCTGACGGTCAACATCCTCTCGGGGCCGCGCCGGCTCGACCTCTACGAGCCCACCGGCACCCTCTCGGAGTGCTCCAAGCCCGTGGCCTACATCTCCAAGGTGCAGGTCGACACCCTTGCCATGCTTCGCAAAGGCAAGCCCGCCGAGGCCACGCTGCACGTCTTCTCGCACCCCGTGGCAACGAAGGGCATCGTGGAGCAAGCTGTCGACAACATCTCGGGTGTGGCCAAGGTGGAGTTCGGTATCCCAAAAGAACAGTAATACGGCAATATGCGTACACGATGCTGTAAGGCTGCAAGTCTGTTGATGTGCGTTATGGCATGTGCGCTGCATGTGAGCGCCTACGGCCAGGCCTCCAATGCCAAAAGTGCCGCCCCCTACCGCAACATCGAGGTACACCAGCGCAACAGGCTGCAGCCCCACGTCAACGTCATTCCCTACGGCGACAGCGCCGAGGTGCTGAACGCTATAGCCGCACTCGGCTACCGCCAGTCGCCCTGGTATCTCACCCTCAACGGCTCGTGGAAGTTCCGCCTCTGCAAGTCGACCGACAATATGCCCGCCTATTGGAGCAGCATCGACCACGACCTCTCACGGTGGACCGACATTGCCGTGCCCGGCGGCTGGGAGCAGCAGGGCTATACGACAGGCGACGGCAACACGCCGTGCAGGATACCCCTGCGGCAGCCGCGCGGCGGCGACACCCTCGCCACCCTCGCCGACACCCTTTCGGCCCTCCACATAGCCGTAGGCTGCTACGTGCGCGACTTCGAGCTGCCGCAGCAGTGGGCCGGACGGCGCACCGTGATAAGGTTCGGAGCCGTGTCGTCGGCCTTCCACCTCTATGTCAACGGCCGCCAGGTGGGCTACTCCGAAGACTCGAGGACGCCCGCCGAGTTCGACATAACGCGCTACCTGCAGCCCGGTGTCAACCGCCTCATGGCCAAGGTGTACAGCTTCAGCGACGGCTCGCTGCTCGAATGCCGCGACTTCTGGGGCATGAGCGGCCTGCTGCGCGACGTAGCTCTCTACTCCACCCCGTCGCCGCTCTACATCAACGACTTCCGCGTCACCGCGGCTCTCGACACCGCCGATTACTCGCGAGGCCTCTTCAGCGCCTCAGTGGAGCTCCCGCGCGAGGTGGGCGCCACCGCCGTCGGCGTCGAGTTGGAACTCTTCGACGGCAGCGTCAGCCTCCTGCGCCGCAGGCGCACCCTCGTGGGCAGCGACTTCTTCGTGATATTCCCAGCACGCGAGAACATCATCGCCGACGTCAAGCCGTGGAGCGCCGACAGCCCCCACCTCTACACCGTGGTGATACGCCTCGTCGACACCGCCGACTCGGTACTCCAGACCGTGGGCTGCCGTGCAGGCTTCCGCAACGTGCAGATGGTAGGCGGCGTCATGCAGCTCAACGGCAAAGCCGTCACCCTGCGCGGCGTGAGCCGCCAGGAGCACAGCCCCTTCGGCGGACGCTACGTCACGCGCGACGAGATGCAGCGCGCCGTGCGCACCCTTAAGGCCGAAGGCTTCAACGCCGTGCGCACCGCCAACGGCCCCAATGACGAATACTGGTACGAGCTGTGCGACAGCGAAGGCATATACGTGTGGGACGAAGCCAACGTCGACCTCCACACCGACAGCACCGCCCTGCTCGATGCCGTGCTCTTCCGCGTGAACAACATGTTCAAGCGCGACCGCAACCACCCCTGCATCATTGCCTGGTCGCTGGGCAACAGCTGCGACTGCTTCGGAGGACGCGTCTACCGTTCGCTGAAAGCCCGCGACATCTCGCGCCCCGTCACCTGTGCCGGCGGCGGCCTGAACTCCTGCAACGACATCATCAACCCCCTCTACCACCTCTCCTTCGGCCATTAGGAATACTAAGAGGGGCTGATATTACTAGTCCCCCTAGTACTACTAGTCTCACTAGTGCTACTAGAGCCACTAGAGAACTTAAATGCGTCAGCCACTTAATGCCGAAGGCTGTGAACTGAGGTCATGAACTGAGGTCATGAGCACCGCTGAATAAAAACATGGAAAGCGAATAGCACCACTGAATTAAGAACATGGATAGCGAATAGCACCGCTGAATAAAAACATGGAAAGCGAACAACTTAGAACTTATAACTAAGAACCGCGTCAGCCACTTAAAACTTATAACTTAAAACTTATAACTTAGTCACCTTCTCCCTTGCCACTCCCGTGTCAGTGCGCACCTCGAGGTAGTAGACGCCTGCGGCGAGGTGCGAGAGGTCGATCCTCCCGTCGCGGCAGGCCACGTGCTCACGGCGTCCCAAGGCCGATATTACCGTGGCCTCCTTCACCGTGCAGCCGTCGCAACGCACCTGCACCACGCCCGTGGTGGGGTTGGGGTATATAGTCAGCCCCTCCGCCGCAGCCTCGCCGATGCCCTCGGCGCTCACGCGCAGGGTCTTGCTAACGGGCTCCGCCGCCGCGTACCGCGCGTCGCCCTCCTGCCGAGCCGTCACCGTGGCGGTGCCCGTGGCGAGGAGCACCAGCGTGTCGCCGCGCACCTGTGCCACGCCGCTGTTGCTGCAGCTGTAGCTAACAGGCAGCCCGCTCGTAGCTGTGGCCGTGAGCACCACGCGCCCTTCGGCAAGGCTGAGGTCCAGCTCCTGCGTCCAGGTGATGCTCTGCGGCTCGGGAGCCTCTATGTGGAACGTCCTGCTTACAGGCTCGGCCGCCGCATACTGCGCGTCGCCCTCCTGCCGTGCCGTCACCGTGGCGTCGCCTGCGGCGAGGAGCACCAGCGTGTCGCCGCGCACCTGTGCCACGCCGTTGTCGCCGCAGCTGTAGCTGACAGGAAGCCCGCTCGTGGCCGTGGCCGTGAGCGCCACGTGCCCTTCGGCAAGGCGGTGCTCCAGCTCCTGCGTCCAGGTGATGCTCTGCGGCTCGGAAGGCTCTATGTGGAATGTCCTGCTCACAGGTCTTGCAGGCTCGTACTGCGGGTTGCCGTTCTGCCGCGCCGTCACCGTCACGTCGCCCGCCGCCACCAGCACCAGCGTGTCGCCACTCATGTAAGCCACGCTGTTGTTATTGCTGCGGTAGCCCACGGGCAGGCCGCTCGTGCTTGTGGCCGTGAGCGCCACGCGCCCCTCCCCAAGCCAGTGCGTCAGCCCCTGCTGCCATGCAATAGTCTGCGGCGTGCGGTTCTCGTAGTGCACGTAAGGCCGCATAAAGGCCGTGTCAACATACTTGGCCACGTACGCCTGGCTGTTCCCCGTGCTTCGCAGGGTTATATCCCCAAAGGTGGCATCCTCGTGCAACGTCCCCGTAAGGTACACCGCGCTGTCCAGTATGTGTATCTGCTTGGTGAGGTTCTTGGGATGCCCAGCGTTGTAGTTTTCGATCATTAATTCATGTCCGTCGTAGTCCCACACGGCAAATGCTATATCACTGTTGGCGGTGGGAATCAGGATTGTGTCGGCAAATGCCAGCTCTTGGTATCTTACCTGAGCAAACACCCTATTGTTCCTTGCCGCAGTGTGAGTCATTTCTAAATAAGGACCGCTTCTCGGTGGCCTTGCGAAGCCATACGAAAGCAGATTGAGGCTGTCCATATCCAATCTGAGCCAATATGCTGTATGGCGTATCGGGATAGGAATGGTGTCACCCCTATACAAAAAGTTTGGATGTCCTGTAATCCATCCAACTTCACCCTGCACAAATATTGAATTACTTTCGTAATCAAAATATATGCCGTTGTCTGCGTCATTCCCCATTTGAATCACCGAGGATACATCATTGTCGTCTGGTGTCGGTTGTATTGTGTTTATTGCCCGCAATTCTGTGTTATAAATCACTATGCAAGGATTTATGTTGCCACTGTGAGCTCTCATGAACAACGAGTCTGAATTATTTATATATACTCGCTGTGAGAGCCTGTCTTCGATATATACAGAGGCATATACATTGTTGTTTCTGTCAGTATTCAATGAAACACATTTTGATTGGACATTTATAATGTTCCTGTATGTAGAATCAAACATATACACGCCGCCAATCAAACTGTCAAAATGTGGTGAAAACTTAAGTAATTGTTGATTCCATCTTGGCGACGGCATATCAAGGTGATAGATTAGAGAGCGCCGTCCATCCACCATAATCTTCAATGCGCTTATTGAGCCATCTTGAACACTTAGTGAGTATGTACTGTCGCGGCTTGGTCTAATATCAACATGGTCGTTAGCGAGACGTATAACACATATATTACCGTTGGGATCAATAGTAAAGGTTTCATGTGACAATTTATACGAAAACAAAGCCTCACCGTTTGTAACAGGTTCAAATTGTCTACGAAAGCCGTACGTTATTGTGTTTTCATTGCTGTCTATATAGCCTAATTCAAGTACATGTTGCTCCAGCACATTGCCATCTATATCAAATGTAATAAAAAAATTTGACACTTCCGAACAATATGTGCTGTTTCTCGATGTCAGATATCCAGAATCAGACGATGTTAGCAAAGTGTCAAGGTAATACAAGAAACCATCAGACCTCCAATAGTGCATCATTGATATACCGCACATTACCATAAAGGCTGTGTCTCCCATCTTGCTTAATGAGTAAGCCCAGCTGTCGGAATATGAAGCATAAATAGGTTTGTGCCATACAAGTTGTCCTTCTGGCGAAATCTTGGCAATAACTACGGCTTGGTTGTTGTAGCGGCTTTGGTATACCCCCTGCGGCAGCAGGTCAACCCCAAATATCCTGCCTCTCGGCGATATATTGCCAAGTATATACGTATTACCTTGTGTATCGACAAATGAACCCTTTGTCTCATTAGTGTTGTCTCCCAAATCGGAGCCGGAATAAGCCTTCACCCACTCAAAGCCCTGTCCATGGGCAATAATGCCCACAAAAACAAGCAATATCGTTAACAAACAACCCTTTATATTTTTCATTCCCAATTCCTCCTTGCTGTTATTACTGTTTGACAAGTTTCAGGTAGGTAATCCGCTCTGTGGCATCCGCACCATGTATGCTTTTTATACGCACTATATATGTGCCCGTTGCAAGGTTGGCAACGTTGAAGGATGTTGTATTGCTGAAAGTGGCCATCTGCCGCCCATTCATGTCCATCACCAGCACCTCGGTCACCGCGTCGTTGCTTTCCACGCCCACCATTCCTGTTGCGGGGTTGGGTTTAAGCAACGGGGTGTCGTCAACGGTAGTCGTTTCCTGCAGCGCACCGCCTTTGCTTTTGCCGCGCGGCGTAGGAGGAAGGAGGCCTGTGTCCATGTTGTAGCGCCACACGCAGAGCCCGTTGGCGGTACATACAAGAACATATATATCGAAAATACCGACTACTGAATGGCGGCAGTCGAAGGCGCACAATCCGTATACCGAGGGGGTTATTGCATTGAAGCCGAAGTTTAACACCGTTTCGGGGTTGCTCCACACCGCCAACACGTTCGATGCCCCCGACACGCTGATGTTGAAGTCGTAGTAGATTATTCCATTGCCCGAAAGCGATGTGTTTTCTATCGGAACCGCAACTGTCACCTTGTTTTCAAAGCAGTTCACGTCGGGAGTCAGGTCGACGCTGAAGTCGGTTACGCATTTGGCGCAGTCTTCGTCAATTAACCTGAACACCACCGTGGTTGGCATAAGCTGTGTGGCGATTAGCGAGATATAGAAAGTTGTACAACCATACTGGTTCAGTGTGACTGGCGAGAATGTGTTGCTGGTCATGGTGATATTGCCTGTCAGAGCGTCGAACTGCGGTACAAGGTATTTGAGGCAGCACGGATTGACGGAATTGTTGCAAACCGTTACCTCGATATTGTACGTCAAGTTGCAATCCTTGTCGTAGCCGACATATACCTCGCTGGTGATTTCGAGGTCGCATTTGCATGCTTTGTCTTCCTCTATTACGAGATACCTTGATTCCTGCCCGCAGTCATCGTAGTAATTTACGTTCAGGTTGTAATTGCCCATTCCTTTCAACGGCAATAAAACGGTCTGTCCGTTGCCTGACGTCCCATTGTCTAAAGTATAGCTGTTGTGGAACCACTCCCAACCGAATTTTTGCCAACAAGGCAGCAGGCCGTAAACCGGCAGTTTTCTGTAGGCGGAGTCTTCGCACATAATGTAGCATCCGGTAAGCAGGGCGTCGAAGTCGGGGGCCTCGGATATTCTCAGTGCTGCCGTGTCTGAACGGCAACCCGAGGTGTTGTCGTAGTACCATGCCGTTGCCACGCCCGGGTAGCTATAGTATGCATCAAGGCCTACATCACCGTTACTCCAGTGCGTCTCATCTGTATTGCTTACAAGGTGTACCGGCGATTCGTGTATACAGTGAGGGGTGGCAATGCTAATAGCTGGCTTCGGCGGCAAGTCAAACACTTTCAACACCAATTGTGGTGCAGAATTAGTGCAGCCCGTATTGTCATCTCTAACAGTCAAGTCTATGGTATACTGACAGCCTGTATTGCTGGCCGGAAGAGTTACCGTACCGCTGTTGTAGTTGCCTGGTATAACCGAGCCGTCGCGTTGTATGGTCCACTGGTATTGGTAATTGTTCATGTCGTCGGGTATGCCGTACAGCTCTATGGCCTCCCCTACGCAATATTTGTATTTTTTTGATATAATAAGAGCCGGAGGCAGGCTGTAGAATGCCACGTTAACGCTTGCATGGGTCTCGCAATAGTGGTTGTTGGTGACATCCACATGGTAATCGGCTGTATTGTATACGGTATGAATGTTTGACTGGCTTGTATAATTGTCCTCTACCCAATAGTATGTCGTAAATAGAGGTTCATTTCCACTTGCCATATATTTTATATCTATGGGTGAACCCAAACAAACAGGATAGATGTTAGATTCTATACGCAATTCTGGTTTTTTTAGAGAATTTGCATGTGATGTTATCTGTATACTGCCATTGCTTTTGCAGCCGTTTGTGTCGATTACAGTAACACTTACGTTATAACCTGTGGATCGTTTTTCAAATGTATGATAAATATATGCAATTGTAGTATCCAGAGAGGTGTAGTTATCATCAAAATCCCAATGCACCGACGAGATTATGCCTGGCGGGTTTGTTGCGACGTTGAGCCTCAGCGGGGTATTGTCGCATGTGGAGTTATAGTCGGCCGTGTTGGCGGTGGTGATTGTCAGGTTGGCACCCGCGGTGTTGGTAATTTCTTCTGTACCAAGGTTGCAGTTCAATGTATGCCCGTCGTAGCTGGTAAGCCTGAAATTAAAGGTGCCGCCGCTGCCGGTATTGTACTGCACCGTGTCTTTGTCGACAGGATAGGTGCCTATCGGCGTGCCGTTTGCCGACAGCTGCATCGTCTTGGTGTTGTCGAGGTACCTCGAGTTGTTGGTGATGATTATTCTGTCGCAGCTGTCTTCAAATCTAAAATCGGGAATGAAGTCAACGGTGAACTCGGCATACCCCCTGTAGCACGGCTGGCCTGCTATGGCTGCCGTCGCCACGTAGTGTCCCACTTTGGTTACGGGAATGATGACGGTGTCGTTGTAGTCGCCGCTGTACGAAAGCGGCCCGCAACCCGTGCCGCTCACGTTCCACGTTATGCTGGCAGGTGGGTTGAGGACCTTGAACGATATGGTCTTGCTGCAGTAATCCAGTGTGCCGCGTTGCACCACCGTCAACGGGCCGCAGGGCGTGCCGTAGCCACCGCCGTAGTTGGGATTTGTGCTTACCGTGGTTGTACAACCGGTAGCATTGCTCGTGATGGTGCAGGTGTAGTTGCTCTGGTTTGTAATGCCGTGCACGGTGTCGTTGTTCACATTGGTGTCGTGATACCAACGGAACGAATAGTCATTATTGCTTAAGGGCGGCACGGTGTAGACGTTGGTGCCGTCGTAGACTATCCCCGCCACGGCCGGATTAGGCGATACATGTATGCTTGTTATAGCCTTTGGTAAGTATTTATTATCACATTTGCCATAATAAGGGTTGCAGTACATAATGACACCTGTGTTGCCAATATAATTGAAGATACAATTCATAGGGTTCTCTCTGTAAGTGTGCGTATCGCCATCGATTTTCCACGTGTACGGTCCCGAGCACCCCGACCCCTCAAGTACGGTTGCAGCCCATTGGCAAACGTCGGTTGGGCCTGTTATGGTCAGGCTGGTGTTGGAATAGTCGACTATACGGAATATCACTGTGTCTGTATCTATGATTCCCGAACAGTATGTCCGGTACAGATAGAGATTGAACGTTGTTGGAGATATTGGCTGAGAAAAGTCGTTGATATGTAGTTCTATTGTATTGGTGTGCTTGCTGCCCTCTATGGTAGCGCAATATTCCTTGTGTGTTTCCAACTCCCATTCATAGATGACTCCGTCTTGGTATGGCACAGTATCGTTGTTATACGAGATGCGGCCATTCGGACACACCTCCCTCACAGTCTGTGGCAGGTGGGTGGGCAGCAAGACAAAAGGCACCACATGGTGCACATACGCATCCCTCGACTGGCACCGCAGCCTGCGGTCGTAGGTGTACACCTCAACGTCGCACACCTCGTCGTCGTAGAGCAGCGTCACGTCGTCGCCGCTTGCCGTCGAGTTCGGTTCGCATACGGTCCGCCATACCAGATTGTATTCGGGGTTGGCCAGATGCCCCTGCAGCCGTATGCCCGAGTGGGGGCATGACACGGTGGGGTTGTCGGGGTCGAGGTCGGGCACGTCGGGCTCCGGCGGCGTGTCTCGTACATAGAAGACAAACTCAGCCTCGTTGCAGTAGTTGGGGTTGCTGGCGGTGAGCCTGTATTTGCCGGGGCTCAGGATGTTGCCCAAGGTCTCAAACCTGAGCTCGTCCTGAGGCGAGGTGTACACCGGGATGTTCGAGGGCAGCTCGTAGACGGTCCAGGTGCAGTAGGTGTTGCCATCAATGGTATAAGTGGCGTTGTTGGCGATGCATACCTCGTATTCGCCTTCAATCTCCAACCTAGGCTTAACATTCACCTCTATCTGCCGCGACCTGCGCGGCCCGCAATTAAGGAAGCTGCAGCTGTATTCAACATATATATAATATGTGCCCGCTTGGTTAAACTTGTATGTAATCTTGTTGGCATTGTTGTAGCATATCTCTTCCACGCCGTTGCTGTTGGAGATGTTCCAGGTGTATTCAGTCGAGCCGAACAACGGCACGCTGTATACCACGGCGTCGCCCTCGCACACCTTGAGCTGCCCCTCAATATTGACACTGTCTTGTATCACGGGAATCTTCACGCTGAGGTACCCCGGGCAAGAATTGTCTCCGCAGATGCTTCCGGCGAGGTTGATGATGCCGTAGCCGGTCTGCATGCTGTCCCATACCACGGTGAAGTCGGGACTGCCCTGGCCGTCGGCCAATGCGCCGCCCTCTATGACCCAATGGTAGTCGCTGCATACGGGCGACGTGGCATGGTATCTCACCGTGCTGCCTCCGCAGGCGGTGCCGTAGCAGGATATTACCAACGGGTCGCCCTTATTCACATATATGTAGAAAAACTCCTCGTCGTAGCAGCCGCAGCTATTGTACACCCTGTGCGTTATGGTGCAGTTGGAGGTGACTCTCCCAAGGGTGAAATTGCGCGAGGTGGCACTCGTGTCACAGCCCTCCCAGTAATAGCCGACGATGTCGGTGTTGCTAGCGTGGGAGTCGTCCATGAAATACACGCTCATGCCGCGGCATACATTTATGTCGTGGCTGTAGCCATAGTTGGGGGTGGTTATGGCTCCCACCACCGGCGCCTCCACGATGTTTACCGGTTGACTGTGGGTGTACACGATACCCGAGTCGGTGGTTACCGTCACGCTCAGCAGGCCTTGCCCGGCAACGCCCCATGCCACTGTTACGGCACTGCTGTTGGCAGCACCGGTAATAGTGCCGCCTTCCACATCCCACCACCAGTCGATGATGTTTTGGCCACTGGTGTTGACATGGGCGGTGTATGACACCTTGCTCCCCTCGCAGGCCACCAGAGCCTGATAAAGTTCATCGATGACAGACGAGTTTTCGCCAGACAGTACGCAGCTCGACTCAAAGTCGCCCGTAATCAAAACGTTGTAAACCTGGGCATGGACGCCCATGGACATCATGCTCGTCAAGAGCATACATAAAATAAAAAACTTTTTCATAATATTTTTAGATCATTAGTGTCCACTAAAAAATTAAGGTGGGTTCTATTTTTTTCTTTTCAGCCATCCAATCAGACAGTGGTGTGCCGTCGGCCCTGACGACAACCCATTAATCTGTCAGATGACCGTTCGATTATCATCAGTCGTTTTCTCGCCTCGGCATAGTGCAAACACTGCGTGATTTGCCCTCTGCGCTCGGCTTATCGAAAACGTTGTTTGACATTCGGTTTACAGGCGCAAAGATACGACTATTTTTCCATTTGACAATGAATTATTTACCATATTTTTGCGGGGGGGGTAATTGACTGATATTCTGCCTGTTGTATTGCGATTAAATTTGGTTGGTATTTATTGATTTGTACCAGTCGGCACATGTTGTAGACGAGGTTTGTCAATGCAATGTTGGCTTTTGCCCTTATCATTCCGACCCCTCGGAAGATTAAGCC
>JAGCUZ010000046.1 GCA_017962615.1 Bacteroidales bacterium
GTCGTTGCCGGAAACCCCGCAAAGATTATCAAGAAGACCTCTCCGAAATAAACAAACGAACAGTTTTTTTTAACCTTAGGTAAGGCATCCTCTGGCGCCATACCTAGTGGCCTTATTTTCATATTGATGTAATGTTGTTCTCATGTTGTTCTTTAGAATAAAACTAAAGAACAACATGAGAACAGCATAAGAACAGATTGTGTTATAGCCTTTTATGGCGGGAGTCACACAGGGCGTGGTGCCCGATGGCAAAATAAATTGCAGACATTCACGTTAAATGAATATATCATACCTTAAAAAAACGATGGAGAAACCAATACTCCTCGCAGTCGCGGCACTGATGATGGTCGCCTCAACTGGTTATGACATATACCGGTCACGAGAATTACGACACAATGAATGGAAACAATAAACACAGACAGACAATGGATAAGAAGCCGCTTTATCGCAAAGTAAACAAAATTACGCATAACGGATTCCGGTATTACAGCCAAGAGACGGACAGGTACAGAAACGAGCGCCACAAGAAACAAGATGTGCTGCCGACGCAACTGTCCATCAAGCGAACGCAGAGCAGACATGACAATGACTACGCTCCATTATACAAGTTTCTTTTGTCTCGGGTAGGCTGCAAATGGGATGAAGCGTTTAGCGAATGTGTTTCCCGATTGGACAAAGCCGAGCCAATATTCGATATGGTTGTCAATGTGAACCATAAAGGCAGGGTCGTTGATAAGGTACTCGAAGACCTGCCCAAAGGATTTCACGACTACAGAGCATGTGACGATAGCAGCACATATTGGTCAACATTATATGTCGATGACAAAGGGATGCTGCAGTTCGTTGATGAGCATTATATTATTGATGTTGATGATGAGCTATACGGAATATTGACCGCAAGCTGGAATGGCCAGCCCATTTACCCATCGCAAAAGAAATAACAATATGCAAAACACAAAGTATAGAAGAAACGACAAAATGTGGTTAGACAAAGTGCCAGACAGGAGAAGTTATTTTGACCCTGATTACTTGAAGCTATATTATGGCACAGGATTGGTGATGGATGATGCTGGCGGCACGAATCAGACATGGTATGGAGAGCTGGACAGTTGCCGCGTTGTGCTTCATGAACCATTGGGTGTCGTTTGGGTGGAAACATGGTCGAGCTATCAAGGAATACCATATGAGCATGAGGGTGTTTTGATGCCCATTGATGAAAGGTTCTGCAAATCCAACCGTGAGCAGCATGTGGCTGAACTCGACTCGCTGCTGGCGGCATATATTCACGACACCGTTCCTGCCGGCACATGGTATAAACAGAGGACGGTTATTGATTGACTGTAAACAACAAACATATTGCTATGGGACACAACAAAGACAGGCGCACGGATTACCCTAAAGAGAGAAAGAAACGCTTTGGGCGAAAGAGAAAACTAAAGCCAATTCACATCTTTTGGATTGCCTTCGTTGTGTTAATTGGTGCCCGTGCCGCACACACTGAATATACAATCTGGAAAATCAATACAGACTCTATAGAGACATTTGCCAAGGTGTATGGAAGGGGTGTCGACACTGGACGCGGTTATTTTCGGTTTTACGAGTTTGATGTCGACGGGACTACATACTATGGAAGTGCTGCGTATGGATGTGAAGTAGGTGATGTGATAAAGATCCGATATTACGCGAAAGACCCATCGAAGAACTATAGCGTCGACAACGGGAAATGTATTAATTAAGTAACTCTGAGCCGTTTAATAGGGATGAGAGCCTCACAGCGGATGTACGGCGGCACTTACAGGACGGGTATGACGAAGAGGACGCAGAGAGGCTATTATTTATCTAACGCCTTGGCCACCAGCTGTTCGGCGGCAGCGTAGGCACTCACTCGGTTGTCGAGGATGTCGCGCCGCGCCTCGTCCATCATCTCCTCCATGCCTGGCGTGGCATAGAACCGTTCACGCAGGCTGCTCTCTATCGTCTCGGTAAGTATCCGCAGGTTCTGCTGACGACGCTTGGCGTAGAAATAGCCGCTCTCCTTGGTAAACGCCACATAGTCAGTAACGTTCTTCCACATGTCGGCGATGCCTTGCGACGTGTGCGCCGAGCACAGCTGCACCGTCACCGTCCAGCCCGACTCGGGCATCGGAAACAGGTGCAGCGCGTTGCGGAACTGCGTGGCAGCCAGCTCGGCACGCGTCGGGTCGATGTCGGCCTTGTTGATGGCTATGGCGTCGGCCATCTCCATGATGCCGCGCTTGATGCCCTGCAGCTCGTCGCCAGTGTTGGCCAGCTGCAGCAGCAGGAAGAAGTCGACCATCGAATGCGCCGCCACCTCGCTCTGCCCAACGCCAACAGTCTCGACGATGACCACGTCGAAACCCGCCGCTTCGCACAACACTATGATTTCGCGCGTCTTGCGCGCCACGCCACCCAGCGAACCCGCCGACGGACTGGGACGTATGAAAGCATTCGGGTCGACCGACAGCTCCTCCATCCTCGTCTTGTCGCCGAGTATGGAGCCTTTGGAGCGCTCGCTCGAGGGGTCGATGGCCAGCACCGCCACGCGGTGCCCCTCGCCCGTCAGCATCTTGCCCAGAGCCTCTATCGTGGTGCTCTTGCCGGCACCCGGCACTCCGGTGATGCCCAGCCTCACCGACCGCCCCGCATGAGGCAGGCAGCGCTTGATGATTTGCTGCGCCTTCTCGGCATGACGATGCAAAGAGCTCTCAACCAGTGTTATAGCCTTACTCAGCATCGTGCGGTCGCCTTTCAAAATACCTTCAACATACTCATCCACAGAAGGTTCGGCGCGTTGCATCGCCTTCATGCGTTCAAGATAGGTCGAATTTACCTGCTTGGGCTGCTCAACACCCCCCTGAACACTCAGTGCCGACTCATAATCGAAATTGGAGTATAACTTTTTATCTTCGGTAGACATTATATACTGATTACAAAATAATTATTACAATTTGCAACATGCTTTTCGCATTACAAAGATAAGCTTTTTTTGAAAAAAATTTGGCTACATGGATAAAAATGTGTACCTTTGCAGCCGATTTCGCCCCCGTAGCGGAGCGTCGATGGCGGGATAGCTCAGCTGGTTAGAGCGCTGGATTCATAACCCGGAGGTCATCAGTTCAAGTCTGATTCCCGCTACCAAACCCAAGACCCCACCAAACAGTGGGGTCTTTTTTTTGTCCTCAAGGGTCGCCCATGGTCTACATACACATACCCTACTGCCGCCGCCGCTGCACCTACTGCGCCTTCTACTCGCAGACTGTGCGCGGCGACATCGACCGCTACCTCGCAGCCCTCGCCGCCGAGATTGCCGCCCGCAGCGACGGCCACACAGTGCGCACCCTCTACCTGGGCGGCGGAACACCTTCAACGCTGAGTACCAATCAGCTGGACGCGCTGTTCAACGCCTTGGCCAAAGGCTACGACCTCGGCCACATCGAGGAGTGCACCCTGGAGTGCAACCCCGAAGACCTCACGCCGCAGTACCTCGCCGACCTCCGCGCCCTCGGGCTCGTCAACCGCCTCAGCATAGGCCTGCAAAGCTTCGACGACGGCATCCTGTGCCTCGTCAACCGCGTGCACACAGCCTCCACCGCCGTCGACGCACTGCGCCGCGCCGCCGAGGCCAGCTTCGACAACCTCTCGGTCGACCTCATCTACGGCCTCCCCACTCAGACCGTAGGCCACTTCGGGCGCGACCTGCAACGCATCGCCACCCTCGCCGGCGAAGGCATAGGCATCAGGCACCTCTCGTGCTACGCCCTCAGCATAGAGCCCGGCACCATCCTCGAGCACCAGATTGCCGCAGGACGCATCGCCGTGGCCGACGACGACACCGTGGCCGCACAGTACGACACCCTTCTGCGCTGGTGCAGCGACACAGGCTTCATGCAGTACGAAGTGTCCAACTTCTGCCTCGACGGCTACGCCTCCAAGCACAACAGCCGCTACTGGGACCGCACGCCCTACACCGGCTACGGCGCCGCCGCCCACTCCTTCGACGGCCTCACGCGCCGCTGGAACGTGGCCGACAAGCAGCGCTACATCGAAGCCGTCGAGAGCGGCCTCCCCTGCCACGAGAGCGAGACCCTCAGCGCCGACGACGCCTACAACGAATACCTCATGACCGCCCTGCGCACCACGCGCGGCGTGCTTAAGAGCATGGTCGACAGCGCTTTCCGCGACGAACTTGCCGCCGCCATGCGCCCCTACGTCGATGCCGGATGGATAGTCGACACCCCTCTCGCCTACCGTCCCACCCCCCACGGCCTCCTCCACGCCGACGGCATCGCCGCCTCCCTATTCCATATATAGCCCTACCCCTCCGACATCCAGCCTCAGGCTGAAATGTTCTTCTTGCTGATGTTGCGGAAATGTGTCGGGGTTATGCCCATCTCTTTCTTGAAGGCGGCATGAAATACTTGTCGGTTGCTGTAGCCACACATTTCGCCTATAGCCTCAATTTT
Source organism: Bacteroidales bacterium (assembly GCA_017962615.1). Classification (GTDB taxonomy): domain Bacteria; phylum Bacteroidota; class Bacteroidia; order Bacteroidales; family P3; genus Colimorpha. The sequence goes on from JAGCUZ010000046.1 coordinate 4,485, forward strand.
ATGGTTCCGCAGCTTGGGGTCGCTGAGCAGGCGGATGGCTTCGCGAATCCGGTATTTGTTCAAGAGCGTGGCAAAGTTCTGTTGCAGACTGTCATTGATCACATGCGACAGCGTAACTTTATTGGTGCCTACTATCTTGGCGAGTTTCTGCATGTTCAGGTCGGGGTCGAGATATACCATGTCGGTCTCTAAAGCCGCCTGCAGGTTATTGAGAACAGTTTGGTCGGGCTCGTCGGTGGGTGGTAAGGTATCGAATGACACCTTGTCGACAAGCTCGTCCTTCAAGTCCTCCTTCTTGAGGTTTTTCGTCATTATCAAGTGATACGACATCCTGCCATGGACAAACAAGATGAGCAGGACGGCATTCAGCAGCAGTGAGAGAGTCAGAATATATATCATCTAAAACGTAAAATTGATGCTGCAAAAGTACACAAAAAAAATGTTTCGCGCGGTTTTTTTCCAAAAGTAGAGCCATGTCCGCAGGGTTTCGGAAGCACAACCGGCGGACACACGCGGCGTTGTTTTGCCATATGGTAACGGATGAACCGCGGCATAGCCGTGATTAAAATCATTACAAATATTGAGTCGCAGCACTGCAAAACAGACAGTTGTAATTTATTACAATGTCATCAAAAAACAATTACAGCGGGTTTTTAACGAATTGTTACATCAGTTTTGTTTCTTATGACAAATATGTGGTGGAAAGTGAGTATTTTTGCAAAAAAAGAAATTGCTTTCGCATGAAAAGAGTCTGCTGTTTTTTTATTTTGCCGATGTTTTTTATGGTAATATGCGGCACAATACACGCCCAAAACAGGGATGCAGTAACACTTGGCGGCTGGATAGACGCGCAATATAGATATATGAATGACAACGGCGGCGAGAGCAGCGTTATGCAGATAAGGCGGGCCCGCATGGATATGAAAGGCAAACTTGCCGACCGACTGGATTTCCGCTTGCAAGCAGACTTTGCCGCCAGTCCTAAGCTGATTGATGCTTTTGCCAAAATCAAGTTTGCGGATGCGGCGCAACTTCAGGTTGGCCAGTTCAAGATACCTTTTTCGCTGGAGAACAAACTGTCGCCTCTGGACTTGGAACTGACCGACAACGCCTTGGCCGTCAAATACCTGTCGGGCTACAGTGACGTGACGGGTATAGGCAGCTATGCAAACGGCCGCGACATTGGCGTTTTGCTTGCCGGCGAACTGTTCAAATACGAGGATTCTCATGGTACGATGCCGTTGGTGCGGTATGGCGTTGGCCTTTTTGGCGGCAACGGCATCAATGTGAAGACGGATGACATGTGGAAGGACCTGTCGGCGAGAATCGAGCTGTGCCCGTTTGTGCGCGATGTTGTGATATCAGGGTCGGCATATATAGGAAAATACGAAATGCTCGCAGCCGGTCAGCCTACGGGCACAGGCGGCGACAGGCGGCGATGGGCCGTAGGTGCACAATACGACAACCGGCACCTGACATTGCGGTCGGAATGCCTGTGGGGTGTAACCGATTTTGCCGTGTATGACGCCATACATGACTCATATACCAGTGAGGGAATGTACAGCCGTGCATGGTACGTTACCGGGGGGTACTGGATAACGACAGGAAGCAACGTAAGGATGAGACCCGTGGCACGATACGACCACTTTGAGAAGGACGCTGCAAAAAACACGTATACAGACTGCTATTCGGCAGGAATGGAATGGTGGGCGTGGGGCTGTTTGCGTCTACAGCTGGCCTATACCCTTACAGACAAGAAAGGGAATAATGCACTGGGGCACAGTGTAACGACGATGGCAACGGTTAAATTCTAAGAAACTGAATTATCATTAATATGAAAAAAAGGGTGAAAAAGATTATGATTCATGGGCTGAACCTGATATTGGGGGCAGCCGTAATTATGATGAACAGCTCGTGCGGCAGTGCCGAAAAGGGGTCGGTTGATGCCGATGGCAACCTGAAGGGCAGTATGTCAATTTCCGGAGCGTTCGCACTGTATCCTCTGGCAGTGAAATGGGCCGAGGAGTTCCAGACCTTGAACCCGGGGGTGCGGATTGACCTTTCGGCCGGCGGGGCTGGCAAAGGAATGACCGATGTGCTGGCCGACGTGGTGGACTTGGGAATGGTGTCGCGCGAGGTGTACGGCCCTGAACTCGAAAAGGGGGCACTGCCATTTGCATCGGCAAAGGACGCGGTTGTGATAACCGTCAACTCTGAGAACCCCGTTGTCGACATGCTGATGCACCATGGCATAACAAAGGAGACGGCAACAAAGATATGGATAACAAAAGAGTATACCACTTGGGGCCAAGTGATAGGCAACGGCGATAAAACGCCGATACATGTATACACTCGTTCGGATGCCTGCGGTGCTGCCGAGACGTTCGCCATGTGGATGGACAAGAAGCAGGAAGACTTGCAGGGAACAGCAGTGTTCGGCGACCCTGGACTCGCCTCGGCCATACAGGCCGACAAACTCGGCATTGGCCTGAACAACATAGGCTACGCATACGACGAGGGCAGCCGCAAGCCCAACAAAGGCATACTTGTGGTACCCATCGACGTGGACGGCGACGGTATAATCGGCCCGGAAGAGCGTTTTTACGACACGAAGGACGACTTCATAGCAGCTGTGGCTGCCGACAAGTACCCTTCACCCCCTGCCCGCGACCTGTACCTGGTGAGCCACGGGGTTCCGCAAAATCCTGTTGTGGTGGCTTTTCTGGAGTATGTATTGTCTGACGGGCAGCGGCATAACGTGCCTGCCGGATACATCGCCATGAGCAGCGACAAACTTGAGCAAGGACTGCACAGGCTGCACGGAAGCAAATAAGAAACCAGGTAAACAAAGGCATGCAATGACTGCAGGAAACAGGATACTGAAGGACCGTGTTGCCCACGGCGGGATGCTGGCGATGACAATTGTTGGGGTGCTTCTTGTGGCGGTCATCGCGGCGGGGCTCTACCTGAAATCGCGGGCAGTGCTGGACAGCACTTCGTTGTGGACCTTGCTGTGCGGCTCTGAATGGCGACCGATGCAAGGGAAATTCGGATTCCTGCCTTTCCTTGCAGGAACGCTGTGGGTGACAATGCTTTCTATAGCACTGGCACTTCCGGTGTCACTGCTGACGGCGCTGTTTCTCACCGAATACGCCCGTCCAGTGGTGCGCAAGTGCGTATTCCCGTTGCTCGACATCCTCGCGGCGCTGCCGTCGGTGATATATGGCGTATGGGGAGTACTAGTGGTGGTGCCTTGGATTTCGCGGCGGCTGGCACCTTTGTTTGTCGACTTTTCGACGGGCTACACCGTCCTTGCCGCCGGTATAGTGCTGGGAGTTATGGTAGTGCCGCTGCTGGTAAGCCTCTTTATTGAGGTTTTCTCGACGATACCAAAGGAACTAAGGGAGGCATCGCTGGCTCTTGGAGCCACACGGTGGCAGACAGCTTGGAAAGTGGTATGCCGCAAGACTCTGCCGGGTATAATGGCATCGACCGTGCTGGCAATATCGAGGGCACTGGGTGAGACAATAGCGGTGCTTATGGTGTGCGGATGCGTAATCGGTATACCCAGAGGGGTGCTGGAGCCGTGCTACCCCATACCGGCGCTGATTGCCAACAATTACGGCGAAATGCTTTCTATGCCGCTTTACGAGTCGGCACTGATGTTCGCGGCGTTACTGCTGTTTGCCGTGGTGCTTGTGTTCAACTTGGCATCAAGAATTGTGCTGAACAGGATAGGCTGCGACAATTCATAATCAGAAAGGTTAAGTTTGGGATGAAAGTGTCAAGACTGAAGAGAATCAGGGAAACTTTGGCCAAAGGGATGATGTGGTGTTCTATGCTGCTGGTCTTCGGCCTGTTGGTCAGTGTAATATGGACCATATTCTCGAAAGGCATGAAGGCCATGAGCTGGGACATGCTGCTGAAACTGCCTGGCGGCGGATTCTATATCGGCAAGGAAGGCGGGTTTCTTAACGCCATAGTAGGGTCGCTTTATATCGTTGGGGCATCTACGCTGCTGGGGCTGGTAGTGTCTGTGCCGGTGGTGTTTTTTCTCAATGTGTATCTGAAGAAAGGGTCGCGCCTGGCTTATGTGGCGCGTCTGGCATTCGATGTGCTGTTCGGCGTGCCGTCGATAGTGTATGGGGCTTTCGGCTTCACAGTGATGGTATATTTCGGGCTGCGGGCTTCGCTGCTGGGCGGCATCATAGTGATAACGCTGCTGATAATCCCCATATTCATACGCACGATGGACGAGGCTACGCGTAACTTTCCGCGCGACATACTGGATGCCAGTTTTGCGCTGGGGGCAACGCGGTGGGAGACGCTGAAGGTGGTGGTGCGACAAATAGCACCAGGCATAGCCACTGCGGCACTGCTGTCGGTGGGACGTGCCATAGGCGACGCTGCCAGTGTGATGTTCACGGCGGGGTATACCGACAGTATACCGACATCGCTGTCGCAACCTGCGGCCACGCTGCCGCTGGCGGTGTTCTTTCAGCTGAGCAGCCCGATACCCGAGGTGGTTGACCGCGCTTATGCCGCCGCACTGGTGTTGACGGTGACGGTGCTGCTTATCAGCATCGTGGGCCGCTTCATAACAACAAGGTTCTCGAAAAACAAAGTGTGAACCCCAACTTAAAACTTAGAGCTGAAAAATGGCCATAGAAGTACAGAAACTGAATGTGTATATAAAAGGGAACCACATCTTGAAAGATGTGAGTCTCACGCTGCCCGAAAGGCAGATTACATGCATCATAGGTCCGTCGGGGTGCGGAAAGTCTACGCTGCTGCGCACGCTGAACCGTCTGATAGACACTACCGAAGGGGTACGGGTGGAAGGCAAGGTGCTCGTGGACGGAACGGATATCATAGGCAGCGGGGCCGAGATTATAGAACTTAGGCGAAAGATTGGACTTGTGAGCCAGAGGCCTTGCCCGTTGCCGATGTCAATCTTCGAGAATGTGGCATACGGATGCCGGATAAACAAGATGTTCAAGCACCGCCGCCAGCTGGTATATCATGTGCAGCGGAAGCTGAAGGAGGTGGGACTGTTTGACGAGATAAAAGGCCGCATGCGTGCACCGGCAACGCGCCTGTCGATAGGACAGCAGCAGCGTCTTTGTCTGGCACGTTCGCTGGCTGTACAGCCCGAATACATACTGGCCGACGAGGCCACAAGCGCCCTCGACCCGATATCAAGCAAGACGGTGGAGGACCTTTTCGTGTCGTTCAAGCAGCAGTACACAATAGTAATGGTTACACACACTTTGCATCAAGCGTTGCGTATAGCCGACAATGTTGTGTTCATGTATCTGGGCGAGGTGATAGAGACGGGCCCGGCATCAGACGTGTTCAACCACCCACAGCACGAGTTGACGCAGCGGTACCTTTCGGGCATATTCAGCTGAAACGATTAACAACACTCAACTATCATACATAATGTTCAAGATTACACATCTTCAAGAACTTGAATCAGAATCGATTTATGTAATCCGCGAGGTGGCGGCGCAATTCGAAAGGCCTGCCATACTTTTCTCAGGCGGCAAAGACTCAATAGTAGTAACCTGGCTGGCATACAAGGCATTCTACCCTGCCAGGATACCGTTCCCGTTGGTGCATATCGACACTGGACATAATTTCAAGGAGACAATAGAATACCGCGACCGGTTTGCCGAGAGGCTGGGTGTGCGGCTGATTGTAGGCTCGGTGCAGGAGAGTATAGACACAGGCCGTGTAAAGGAGGAGAAGGGGTACAACTCAAGCCGTAACAGGTTGCAGACCACCACGCTGCTTGACACCATAGAGAAATACAAGTTCGACGCATGCATTGGGGGTGCGCGCCGCGACGAGGAGAAGGCTCGCGCAAAAGAGCGTTTCTTCTCGCACAGAGACGAGTTTGGGCAGTGGAACCCCAAAAACCAGCGTCCCGAGCTGTGGAACAACTTCAACGGCAAGAAAAACATGGGTGAGCATTTCCGAGTGTTCCCCATCAGCAACTGGACTGAGATGGACGTGTGGCAGTATATATATGCCGAGAACATCGAACTGCCGTCGCTGTATTTTACACATGAGCGCCAGTGCTTTATGCGCGACGGAGTATGGCTGGCAGCCGAGCCGTGTATTACGAGGAAACCCGACGAGGTGGTTGAGACCAAGCGTGTAAGATGCCGCACCATCGGCGACATTACCTGCACGGGACTCACCATCTCGGAAGCGGACAACTTGGAGGACATTATCGACGAAATAGCCGCCACCCGCGTGACCGAGAGGGGCGGGCGTGCCGACGACCGCCGCAGCGAGACGGCTATGGAAGACCGCAAAAAGGAAGGGTATTTTTAGTTATCAGTTATTGGTTTTAAATTATAAGTGGCTGACGCGCCACGTTATATCGCATTTATCATATCAACCTACAACCTTTCAAATTAAAAAGAATGGACAGCAAGGGATACTTGGACATGGAGCTGCTGCGTTTCACTACGGCGGGCAGCGTTGACGATGGCAAGAGCACTCTTATAGGACGGTTGCTGTACGACAGCAAGTCGATATTCGAGTATCAGCTTGAGGCTGTGAAACAGGCTGCGGCAAGCCGTGGCAACGAAGAGGTGAACCTGGCTTTGCTGACCGACGGCCTGCGGGCTGAACGTGAGCAGGGAATCACCATCGACGTAGCCTACCGCTATTTTGCCACACCGAAGCGCAAATTCATCATTGCCGACACGCCCGGGCACATACAATACACGCGCAACATGGTTACAGGTGCCTCGACGGCCGACCTTGCAGTGATACTTATAGATGTGCGCAACGGCGTAGTGGAACAGACGGTGCGGCACACGTGCATTGCCAATCTGCTGGGTATTCCATTCATAACGGTATGCGTGAACAAAATGGATATGGTTGATTTCGACCAGGGACGGTTCGACGATATTTGCTCGCAATTCACCGCTATGACCCATCGGCTCGGCATAAAATCGGAAGTCAGGTTTATCCCTGTGTCGGCCAAACACGGCGACAATGTGGTCGACCGGTCCGAACGGATGCCCTGGTACAACGGCATGTCGCTCTTGCAGCTGCTTGAGAGCATACCCATAGGAGGCGCTGCGGCCAGTGGCGCGGAATCGCAACCGCTGAGGTTGCCGGTGCAATACGTGATACGCCCCATATCGGACAAGTTCCCCGACTACCGTGCCTATGCGGGACGCATGGCGGGCGGTGCGTTGCATGTGGGCGACCGCATACGTGTGTATCCCTCGGGGCTGACGTCGACGGTGACGGCGATAATGCAGGCTGAGAAGGCTTTGGACGAGGCCCATGCGCCGCAGTCGGTTTCAGTGCTGCTTGAAGACGACATCGACATAAGCCGTGGCGACTGCATCGCCGGCATCGACGGCCTGCAGCCGCAGGTATCGCAAAGCCTGGAAGCCATGTGCTGCTGGTTCGGCCCCGACGCCTTGCAGCAAGGCAAACGATACATTGTAAAAAGCGCGGTGTCCGAGACGGTGGGGATGATAAAAAGGGTTGAGTACAAACTGGATGTCAACACCCTGACAGAGACGGCTGCCGACACCGAGGTAAATATGAACGACATTGCCCGCGTGCAGCTGCGCACGGCCAACCCCATGGTGGTGGACAGCTACCCGTGCAACCGCACCACAGGCTCACTGATAATCATCGACCCCGACAGCTTCGCCACCGTGGGAGCTGCAATGATAGTATGAAGAAAAGTGATCAGTTGTCCACTTTCAATGTTTCTATAGCGGCACCATTCGCCATCCATTCAACATATCAACTTATCAACATCCAACACATCACCACAAAATGTACAGCAAAGAAGAGATAGACACACTTAATGAACGTTTTGCGGCAGCGTCGCCGCAGGAGGTGCTGCGCAGTTTCATGACTCAGTTCGGCGACAGGCTGGCATTGTCGTCAAGCCTGAGCATCGAGGACCAGACTCTCACCGACATGATGGTGCAGATCGATGCAAATGTCAGGATATTCACGCTCGACACCGGCCGGCTGTTCCCCGAGACTTACAACCTTATCGACGACACCAACCATCACTACAACATCCACCTCGAGGTGTACAGCCCGCAGGCCGAACCGCTGCAGGACTTTGTGAGGGAACACGGCATAAACCCGTTCTACGACAGCATCGAGCTGCGGCACGCCTGCTGCCAGGTGCGCAAGCTTGAGCCGCTGAAGCGGGCGTTCAGAGGGCTGGAGGCTTGGGTGTGCGGGCTGCGGCACGGCCAGTCGGTAACGCGCGGTGCGATGCGGCTTGTAGAGTGGGACGAGGTGCACGGAATGTTGAAAATCAACCCACTCATCAACTGGGACGAGGCACAGGTATGGGCATATATCAAAGAACACCGTGTGCCCTACAACGAGCTGCACGATAAGGGCTATACGAGCATAGGCTGCGAGCCGTGCACGCGGGCAGTGCGGCACATCGACGACATCCGTGCGGGGCGCTGGTGGTGGGAAAACCCCGACCATCGCGAGTGCGGCCTGCACCGCCGATAGAATCACTTCAATCCGATGCCTGGTGACAGGCCGTTGCGCCCACTCGGTCGCGACGGCCTGCCATCACTATTTTGTCCCCACCTCCCGGCACCATACACCCCTTTTTGCCCCCACTTTCCGGCACCATACACCCATTTTTGCCCTCACTTCCCGGCACCATACACCCCCACTTCCAGTCGAAATAAAGGGTACATGTAGAGTAAGTATATAGTTGATAAGGAGTTGGTCCCACCAACTCCTTATCAACTATATACTTACGATTTACCAAAAATATACCAAAATCGCACTTTGCACGATTTTTTGATCAGTTTGCAAAACCACACATAACATACACATGTACAATAATATACAACTAGCACCAATACAAAACATGCGCCGATGGCGTGTACACGGCATTTACGGCACGAAATGATACATCGTCGCGTACCGCTGGCAAGCATACAGAGGGAGGTTTCAACATTGAAAAACGACACAAGGGGTCATACGTGGAACGGGTTGCATTTTTGTCGCACAGAGACAATGTTCGATATAGATTACACACAGGGGGAAGAAAAAAATGCATTTTTTTCGCGTTTTAGGCATTTTGTTAGTCACCTAATAAACAATGGTTTGCAGCTATTGATAAAGAAAAAGTGAAAAAAAATTTTAGGGGGCTTGTAATTTTTTGGGGGGTAAAATACGATATTAGTATGTAAAATTTTTTTTTGGCACTTTTTGCCCTCGAGAAGTCTCTATACAGTAAACAAATCAAAATAATAAACAAAACAATTATGAAAAAGACGGTTTTCATTCTAATGCTTATGCTGGCAGTGGCGATGGCTGCCAATGCCCAGACGCGGGACTGCCGCCAGATTGTGCTGCCGCATGTCGGGTTTAACCAATCTCATTTGAATATGATGTCCGAAGAGAAACTCCAGTGGCATTGCACCTATTCGGAACAGTCGTTTTTCGAGACAGACGCATTGCCGGCAGGTGCGGTGGTGTATGATATAAGTGTGTTAGTGGATTTGCGCACAGGCGATAATGTCAGCAGCTCTTTTGTGGTCAACCTGACGACGCTCAGCTACTATGCTTACAACTTCGGAGATTTCCAAGGCCTCAACGGCGATATGACAATATATTTCCGTACCCCCTCGTCGCGCCATGCATACCTTGGCGTGTATTCGGCGCAAGAAGCGTTTGAAAGAACCGAGAGGGCGCTTTCGCATTAACAATAACCTATAAAATACAGCGCTATGAATACAAGAACAATGTTGTTTGCTATGGCATTTATGGCAATAGCCATGGCATCGAGAGGACAAGGGACTCCGATTACGAAACTGAATGCTTCCAACAACGGCACGACGGTGCAGTATTCGTCAGCAGCAGGATTTATCCTGTCGGACGATGACGCGGGTGACAGCCGTGGACGCTATTCGCGCAACAAAGACTACCGCATCACTGTGTGCGGTTCGTGCCCGGCTCCGTTGCGTATTGGTTTTACGTTTGACAAGTTTGACGTCGCCCCCGGCGACACGCTGTTTATATATGACGGCAACAGTATAAACTCGCCGATACTGGCGGCGGCGAATAACAACAACACCATACTGTTCAGGACATTCTACCCCTCGAACCTGAACACCACGGGCTGCCTTACGCTGCGCTTCAAGACCAATGCCGACACTGCCATAGGTGAAGGTTTTGTTATGCGTGTAGACTGCTCGTTTCCGTGTGAGTTCATAACGCCGGTTATAGAAGAAACTTACTCCAAGATGCGTGACGGCGTGGTTACGGAGACCCGCACGCTTGGCGACTATACCGAATATGATACGGCAATAGCTGTGAGCGAAGCAGGCGACACCACGATGAATATAGCAAGTACGGTGTACCATGGCGCCACGCTGTGTTTTGGCGAGTGCCTGATGCTGAAGGCCCATGGAGTGTATGAACACAACTACGGTGCATACAACCCCGAAGATGCAACCACCACATTCCGCTGGGACTTCGGTAACGGCGACACCCTGGTGGGTGTGGGTGCGGCAGCCATGTCGGCTGTTGTGTGCTACCATTCGGTGGACTGCTACGACGTGACGTTGTCATTGACAGATTCGGCGGGCTGCACCTCGACGACGACGGCAACAATACGTGTGCGTTTGGCGCAGAACCCTATCAAGACGATATACGACCTTGCCAACATCTGCAACAACGACTCGCTGATGGTGGATGCGAGCTACGGCAGCACGTCGACTATCACGCTGGCGCCTATAGAGGCAAGCAATGTGGTGTCGAAGATCAACCCGGCCAAGACGTTTATTCCCGATGGGCCGCGATGCCCGGTACTGTGCTACCAGGCTCCTGTTATATTCAACGAATTCCCCCGAGGCCGCACAGTGCAGAGCAAAGAGGATATATGCTCTATCTGTATCAATTATGAGCATTCGTATATGGGAGACTATGAATTGTCAATAATATGCCCGACGCAGCGCAAGGCGATATTAAAATACCGACTGTCAAGTGGTTTGCCTGCGGGTGTGCCTTCCAGCGCTGCCGGTGGCGGTGGTACTCTTACGGGATACCCATATGGAGGCGAGGATCATGGTACTTATGATGGTGTAGGAGGGAACCAGTGTGACACGTTGGGTAATATGTTTGGCATAGGTCTCGACTACTGCTTCTCGCGCAACGGGCAATACACTCTTGTAACAGGCTCGCTGGCCAATGATGCCACCGCTTTTTCGGTGTCGGACAACTACCTTGCTGCTTCCTCATATAGGGACAATATAACATATACATTCGGTCCCATCCCTGCGCCATATACGAATGCAGGGCAAAGCGCAGGAACCAAAACGTTCTACACCAAGCACCCGAGCGATCATGCGAACATGGTAGACTATTACCTGCCAGCCGACGACTTCTCGCAGCTGGTGGGCTGCCCGCTCAACGGCCAGTGGGATATCGAAGTGTGTGACCATTTGGGCATCGACAACGGCTGGGTGTTCAACTGGTCGCTCGACATCTGCGGCATCAGCTCGGGCGCCGGGTGCCACTATCAGGTGGCTCTCGACACTATTATTTGGACTCCCGACTCGAGCTACGGCGACTATGACCTGGGGCATTACCGCGGTGCGGTTATTAATAGTTCGGGACGTAACAATATCAATTACGTGTCAACTCCCGACACCGCCGGTACATTCCCCCTCAGCGTGCGTCTTATCGACGAGTTCGGCTGTATATGGGACACCGCCACCAAGATCACATCGACCTGGACCCCCGAGCCCGACCTCGGCATGGACCGTCTGATATGCGATGTGGAGTATGCCATCCTCGACGCCAAAGACCGCCACACACCCTACTGCAACTACCACTACATGTGGGAGCCCACGGGCAGCAGCAACGACACCATACACACGCTTACGAGCGTCGGCAGCTCGACGATGTACACCGTTGCAGTGTACAACGAGATGAACAACCTGCGCTGTGAGGCGCGCGACTCGGTGAGGGTCAACGTCAACATGCAGCCGATACCCAACTTCGACCCGGGCGTGTTCCCGCTCGAGGGCTGCGAGCCGTTCACCATCAACATCACCAACACATCGCTGTACGGCAACAGCTTCCGCTGGGAGTTCGGCGACGGCAGCGTGTCGTACGAGGAGAACCCTGTGCACTCATACTCGGCTGGTACCTACGGCTTCAAGTTCTTTGTGACCACCGACGCGGGCTGTCAGGACTCGCTGGTGTACGAAGACCTGGTTACGGTGTACTCCAGCCCGGCGGCGCGTTTCTCGTGGGATCCCGTGAACCCCACGGTGCTGCACCCCAAGGTGCATTTCATCAACCAGACCGAGCCACAGACGGACGACAACATCTACTACTGGGAGATACAGTACGACAAGAACAACCGCCTGTCGTACCACACGCTTACCGACGTGAACCCCGAGTTTGAGTGGTACTCGGTCAACGGCGAGGA
>JAGCUZ010000047.1 GCA_017962615.1 Bacteroidales bacterium
CGAGCTTCACGCCCGGCGCGACGCCACCGGCACCGACAGCGACCGCACCGCCATCATCGTCCGCCAGCTCACCGACCTGCTCGCCACCGGCATCAGCCGTACCGAGCGCGACATCAGCTACTACGCCGAGCGGCTAAATGTCTCCACGAAATACCTCTCCGCCACCGTCAAGCGCGTCACCGGCCACAGCGTAAGCAGCTTCATCGACCGCGCCACGGTCCCCATCCTGAAGAAATACCTCAACGACGAACGCCTGTCGCTCACGCAGATAGCCGACAGGATGGACTTCACCTCGCTGAGCTACTTCAGCCGATACTGCACCAAGCACCTCGGCCAGTCGCCCAGCGACTACCGCCGCAGCCTACAGCCGCGAGGGTGAATAAATAGTATTGTCTCCCATCTCAGTTTCTGTCATTTTTATCCTCCTTATTTTCAACATTGCTAACCATTTGGTTCGTGTATTGACTTTTGGTAAGCAAGTGTTCGTTTGAAATATTATGTGTAATTTTGCAACACGAAAAACCACGACGATGAACAGAAAGGAAATTATAAATGCCACATTCCCAGATTGTCCGGTGCGCAATGTTATCTCACACATCACCGACAAATGGTCGTTGCTTGTCCTCTACACCTTGGAGCAGAAAAAGGTGCTGCGTTTTAAGGACTTGTGGCGACAAATCCCGGACATTTCGCAGAAGATGCTCACGGCTGTGTTGAAAAACCTGGAGGGTGACGGCATCGTCAGTCGCGAAGTCTTTATGGAGGTGCCTCCGCGGGTGGAATACCGTCTCACCGAGCGTGGAAACAGCCTGATGCCGCACCTCGACGCCCTCCTGGCTTGGGGTATGGAACATTTTGAGGAAATCGTGGAAGACCGGATGAGTCACGTCTCCGACAAATAATTTTTTTTATTCACCAAATTATTTATCACAATGAAAAGAGCAGAATTTGGAGGTTTCGTAGCCTCGTTTGCCGACCAGAATCCCAGTGCCTGCGGAAGTGCCTGTGGCGCCGCCAAGCCCGAAGAGAAACCCTCCGCCTGCGGTGCAGCCGAGCCCCAGCAGCCCTCCGCTTGCGGCAGTGCCTGTGGCGCAGCCGCACCCGCACCCGAGAAAGAGGAGAAACCCAGCGCTTGCGGGAGTGCCTGCGGTGCCAAATAGGTCATCAAGATGCACTATTTCTCTTTCCAGTGGCACATCACCGACTATTGCGACCAGCGTTGCAAGCATTGCTACATCTTCTCCGAAGGGCACCCCGAGCTGCTTTCGGTTAGCGTGGAGCGAGCCCGTATGGTGGTCGACAGTTGCCTGGAAATGTGCAACCGGATGGGCGATCGCCTCCCCTATTTCTACATTACGGGAGGCGATCCTCTTTTACACCCCGGAATCTGGGACATCCTTGCCTATGTCAAAGAGCGGACCATTCCATTCACCATCCTCGGCAACCCGTTCCACGTGACCGATGAGAACTGCCGCAAGCTGAAATCCTTCGGATGCGAGAAATACCAACTCAGCATCGACGGCAACCGCCAAACGCACGACTATATGCGCAAACCGGGCTCTTTTGACACTACGTTGGAGAAAATAGAGGTGCTGCATCGCAACGGCATTCGGGTGGCCGTGATGACCACCGTGTCGGGCGTGAATGCCGACCAGATGCCGGAAATCATCGACACCGTTGTGGCACACAAGGCCGACGTCTTCGCCTTTGCACGCTACTGCCCGACAAGCCTCGAAAAAAGCGCCCACCTGTCGCCTCGGCAATACCGCGCCGTGCTCGACACGTGCTGGAAGAAGTATATGGAATATGGCGACACGTGCAAGACCACCTTCAACCTCAAAGACCACCTTTGGGGGCTGTATCTGCACGAAATCGGCCGCTTCAGGATTCCCGAAGGGTTGGACGACGACACCGTCTATGACGGCTGCAACTGTGGCCACGGCCATTTCACCATCCTCCCCAATGGCGATACGATGGCCTGCCGCCGCTTTGAGAGCAAGGTGGGCAACCTGTTCGAAACCCCTTTGTACGACCTATGGACTTCCCCGCAGATGGACTACTATAGGCAGTACGAGAAATTCGAGAAATGCGGCCGCTGTGAGCTGTTGCGCTTCTGCCGGGGTTGCCCCGCAGTGGCTTATGGACATACACACAATTTTTACGCTGCCGACCCGCAGTGTTGGAAAGAATTATGAACATCTTTGAACTTATCAGACATCGCCGTTCCATCCGCAAATACGAGGAACGGCAGGTACCCAGAGAGGATTTGGAACGCATCATCGAGGCGGGCCTCTACGCCCCCAATGCCGGTGGCGGCCAGCGCAGTATGATTGTCGCCCTGCGCGACCCCAAGCTCACCGAAGCCGTAGGCAGGATGAACGTCGGAAAACTCGACCGCTCGCGGCTCTCTGGCAGCTTTGTTTCCAACGAGCAACCCAGCATCATCGACGACCCCACGCTCAAGAGCGGCTTCTACGGCGCCCCCACCGTCTGTGTCGTCTTTGCCCAAGGCAATTTCCTCTACAGCATTCCCGATGCCTTCTGTTGTGCCGAGAATATGGTGCTGGCGGCCACCGAACTGGGCATCAGCTCCTGCATCATCGCCCGCGGCGAGGAGACTTTCGATAGCGACTACGGCCACCAACTGATGCACGACTGGGGCGTTCCCCTCGGCTATGTGGCCCGTTGCTTCGTCCTACTGGGCTATTGCAAAGGCGACTACCCCGCCGTCAAACCCCGCCGTCAGGGTCGCTACAACATCGTCGAAGCCGACTGACGTGTGTCAGCCTCCGCCCAGTATCCCTTTCTTTGTTTCCCCTATCATCTTGGCGGCTGTTAAAGCCACCGCCAATCCGGCAAGCTGTAGCCAAGTGAAAAGTTGCCGCCTAAACCCGTCCTCACAAGCCTCGCTTCTGCTTGCGGCGGAAGGTCATGGCGGCGATGTCGGCGTGGTCGATGGCATCCTGCAGGGCGTCGAGTATCTGCTGCTTGCGTGAGGTGACGGCAAGCGTAATCTTATTATGTGAATTCTATGATTGTACTCGTCTCGTTGCCGACGGACAGCGCGACGATGAGGCCTCCGTCGATATGGTATAGCGTAGGGACAAGCACGTCGCCAAGCTTGGCAGCGACGCGGTATTCCACCCGCAAGCCTCTGACCTCGAAGCCTTCAGGCAGGAGCTCCATCGCCACACGCACATAGTTGGCGTTGTTCATGTGACGGTTGTAGTCGATGTCGGCGCGCAGCACGCGTACCGGCTCAAGCACTTCGCCACCCTCTTTGGGCAGGATGATGCGGCGGTCTTTGTAG
>JAGCUZ010000048.1 GCA_017962615.1 Bacteroidales bacterium
ACTACATATATCACCCTTCAGCGTGTGGTGGTGCACCAACCAACAACCTAATAACTATGCTATAACAATCAATACATGACTGCTGTAACGAGGGCGCCAATTCTCCGCTTCGCTATCGAAAAAGCCACAGGCTTTTTCTTCACTCCGAAACGCATGTATACTCCATCTAATCACCCCCACACAGCGCCCTATCGGGCTTGTGCGGGGTTACTGAGAGTCAGCCCCGCTGGGGCTGTGATAACATATATAGTGATGCCTGTAATCCCTTACTGCGTCACTTTATCACCACCACCTTGCGGGGGGCGTGGCGGCCTATCTTGATAAGGTAGGCGCCGCTGGCGGGCACGTCGAAGTGTAGCTGGTCGTATTCGTCGGTCTTGGTGGACAGGAGTCTGCCAGCTGCGTCGTAGAGCGTCACCTTGCTGCCTTCGGCACCTTCCACCACCACCTGCCCGTTGCGCTGGTATATCCTCGCCTCGACGGCCTCAGCGTCGTCGATGCCGTCGGAGCCCAATTTAATATAACTCGAATGCTGCCCGCCGGCAAGTTTTCTCTGTATATTGAAAATATTTCGTATTTTTGCAAAAAGTTTTAAATATGGAGAGAATAGATAGAAAACACTATACTAATCACATCCTAAACATTTTAGGCAATGGCGAGGTGGTTGTTCTTACTGGACATCGACGTGCGGGCAAGAGCTGTATTCTTGAATGCATGGCTGACATACTGCGCGACAAAGGCAATGTAATGTCGCTTGATATGGAGAATCCGGACAACGCGTCGGTCAACAACTTTGAAGCATTGAACGCTTGGATAAAGGCGCACTATAAATCGGGCATCAAGAATTACCTGCTGATTGACGAGGTGCAGGAAATCAGTGAGTTTGAGCGCACGTTGCGGTGGTGGATTAAACAAGAGGGGATGGATATCATTGTCACAGGCAGCAATGCCATGATGCTCTCAAGCGATATTGCATCGGCCTTCGCCGGACGCTATCTTCAGGTGCATATATACAGCCTAGACTACAGCGAGTTTCTACAGTTTCAGCAATTACAGCCGTCAGGGGAAGCTTTCATGTCATATCTGCGGTGGGGCGGTTTGCCTTTTCTATGCAACATTCCTTTTGAAGACACACGCACACGCACAGACTACCTGGGCAGTATATACGACACTATCTTTGTGCGCGACATCCTGAACCGAAAACAGATACGCAATGTTCCATTTATTGACAACCTTGCCCGTTTCGTGGCCGACAACAGCGGTAAGCTATTTTCGGCAAACAGCATAGCAAAATACATCAAGGGCTCGGGCATGTCGGTTTCGTCCAACACTGTGGACGAGTATATGGAGACCTTATGCGCGACCTTTATGATAGACCGTGTACAGCGCTATGACATAAAAGGGAAACGCCTGTTTGAACAACATGAGAAGTACTATTTTGAAGACCTCGGCATACGCAATTATCTCTGTAGGGACAAGCAGTTGTGGGATGCAGAGAAGGTGCTGGAGAATGCAGTCTATATCTATTTATGCCGTCAGGGGTATGAGGTGTATGTGGGAATATTGGACGGAAAAGAGGTCGACTTTGTGGCTAAAAGAGGCAACGAAACGGCATACTATCAAGTATCGCTGCAAATATCATCGCCCGAGACGTATGAGCGCGAGTTCGGCAACCTGAAACGCATCAAGGACAACTACCCGAAGTACGTGGTCACGATGGACCCCCTATCGACACTGGTCAATGACGACGGCATCAACGTTGTACAGGCGGCCGATTTACTGCAATCGCGGTTGTAGCTCTAATTGTAGGCATGCATGCCTCCGAGGAGGAGGTTGACGCCGAAGTAGGTGACGATGACGCTGAGGAATGCCAGCGTGCAGTAGAGGTAGAAGGCGCGGGGTTTGCGGCTGACGGCCAGCGTGGGGTGCAGCGGTATGGCGTAGACGATAAGCGTGATGAGCGCCCACACCTCTTTGGGGTCCCACGTCCAGTAGCTGCCCCACGATATGTTGGCCCACACGGCGCCTATGATGATGCCGAGCGCCAGCAGGAACACTGCGGGATAGAGCAGCAGCAGGCCAAGCCTGTGCAGCTCCTGCGCTCCGCTTATCAGTCCGGCAATGCCTATCATCATGAGGAAGAAGAACAGCGCGTAGCTCATCATCACCACCGTCACGTGCAGGCACAGCAGCGGCGAGCCAAGCACCGGCATGAGGTTGGTAATAGGCGGATTGCTGCCGCTCATCATGGCCACCAGCAGGCAGAAGCCCATCGCCAGCATCGACGCAGGCAGTGCCATCCTGTGGCGACGCGCCAACACCAGCCCTGCCAGTCCTATGAGCATGGCCATGAGGTTCATGGTGTCGAAGCCTCCGGCCATGGGGATATGTCCGCCCGCTGTCCAGCAGGCAAACCGCGCAAGCAATTAACAATCTTCTCGTTGACATAATATCACAATTCAAATTCTACGGTGCAAAGTTAGCGGCAGATTCGCTAATCCCGCATCACCATTATTGGTGATTTTACCGCCGCACCCTACCGATTTATAGTGACGTCCTTCTCAATAGCATCTATACAACAATCAGTTACACCCTCCCCCGAATCCCACCGCAACTTTTTTCTCCGCCATATAGGAAAAATATCGTATTTTTGCGTCTGCGCTAAGCGGACATCTGTGGATATGTTGATAGGTTGATAAGTTTAATGTTAATATGATATATGCGCCAGCCTCTATAGAATCTATCCCCTCTATCGTATCTATCTGTTGTTCGCGCCAGCCCACTTAAAACTTATAACTAATAACTTAAAACCATAATGAAACATCCCTTTCTTCTCCTAATGCTCACCTCGGCCTGCATGGCCTGGAGCCAGCCCGCCGTGCACGACTCCGTCGACGTGCTCCACACCCACATCGTGATGGACCTCGGCCACCGCACCCCCGCCGTTGCCGAATGCCAGGCCACGCTCAGCCTGCGCCTGCTCCGCGAAGTCGACACCCTGCGCCTGCGGCTCATAGCCTCGCGCATCGACTCCGTTGCCGTCGACGGCGCCCCCGTGCCCTACAGCCACACCCGCGCCATGCTCTCGCTCGGCGTCGCCGCCTGGCACGCCGCCGACACCCACACCCTCTTCGTCCGCTACACCCCCTCCGGATACGTCGAAAACGACAACCTCGGCGGCTTCCACCTCGACCGCAACATACACTACACCGTAGGCGTCGCCCTCCACGAGCATCCCCATTCCTTCGGGCGCACCTGGTTCCCCTGCCAGGACGATTTCCACGACAAGTGCACCTTCAGCTGCGCCGTCACTCCGCCCGACGGGTGGGATGTGCAGTGCGGAGGCCTCCCCGACTCCGTCACCGCCAACGCCGACGGCAGCCTCACCCACCACTACAGCCTGCGCCATCCCGCGCCCGCCTACCTCATGTCAGTCACCGCCGCGCCCTTCCACCACCACCGCACCCAGGTGCAAGGCCTCGCCGCCACCTATCCCCTCACCGTCGCCTACACCACCCAAGACAGCGCAGCCGTCGCCGCCGCCTTCGAGATGCTCGACGACGTGGTGCCCGCCTACGAGCGCCTTTTCGGCCCCTACCGCTGGGAGCGTATAGGCTACTGCGCCACCCCCGTGGGCTCCATGGAGCATATTAACAACATCAGCCTCGTGTCGGCCTGTGCCGGCAACCTCTCGCGCGTATGCCAGATGGTGGTGGCCCACGAGCTCGCCCACGCCTGGTTCGGCAACCTCGTCACCTGCGGCGAAGCCTCCGACATGTGGTGGAACGAAGGCGGAGCCAGCTTCTGCGAGGAGGTGGCCCTCGAGGCCATGACCGACCCCGCCACCGCCAACCTCTACGCACTCTCGAACCTCGAGCAAGTGCTGCGCACCGCCCATATCGACGACGACGGCTACCGCGCCCTGAGCGGCATGGACTCCGTATACACCTACGGCACCACCGTCTACCACAAAGGCGCCACCTTCTTCCATGCCCTGCGCGGCCATCTGGGCGACTCTGTGTTCTACGCCGCCCTGCGGCAACTCTTCGCCAACAACGCCTTCACCTCGCTCAATTCCGACCAGCTGCGCGACTCCCTCTCGCTCTACTCCGGCCGCGACCTTAGCGACTTCTTCGCCTTCCACCTCTCGCGGCCCGGCTTTGCCGACTACCTCGTCGACTCGCTCACGGCAACCGACGACGGCACCGTGTCATTACGTATAGTGCAGAATCCCGCCATCGCTCCGGGCTACTGCCGCGACAACCGCGTGCCCGTCACCTTCGTCGCCACCTCCACAGGCCTTTCCGCCACCCTTTGGTTCCAGTTTGCCGACAGCGTGGCGCACCTCACCGCCCGTCTGCCCTTCCGGCCCGACTATGCCGTGGTCGACCTCTTCCACCATCTCTCCACCGCCGGCCTCGCCGACACCCTCCATCTCGCCGCGCGCAGCACCCGCCAACTCCCCCTCCAGCATTTCAAGACAACAGTGCGCACCGTTGCCGACTCGGCCGTCCTTTCCGTCACCCACCATTTCTCCTCGCCCGCCTGCGGCGCTCCCCTTCCCGCCGCCGTGGTGCGCACAGCCAATCGCTTCTGGCATGTGCAAGGCGTGCAGCCCGAGCAGCTGAAGCTCAACGGCCAGTTCCATTTCTGCCGAGGCACCGGGCGCACCACCGCCTCGCCCTATCTCGACTACGGCTTCTACAACCTCTCCTCCACGCTCGACTCCATCGCCCTGCTCTACCGTCCCACCCTTGCCGACCGTTGGACCATAGCCTCCCGTATGCACAGCGGCACCGCCGAGGAAGGCTATTTTATAACCAACACCCTCAAGACCGGCTACTACACCCTTGGCGTGATCGACACCGCACGCCTCGGCACCGACATTGTCGCCGATGCGATGTCCGCCGCACCCGCACCGCGCATCATCCCTAATCCCTCCGGCGGCCGCTTTTCTGTTATATGGCCGTCACCGTTAGCCGAAAACAAGTCGCAGCCTTTGACGCTGACGTTCTATGATGCCACCGGTCGCCTTTGCACAACCCTCGCCAGAGTCATGCCCGGCGAGCCATTGCGCCCCTCTCTGCCCACCGGCCACTACACCGTCGTCATCACCTGCGGCGCCGACCGCTGGACCCAAAAAGTAGTAATACAATAAGTATTGGTTTTCATAACATTACCACTATATTAATAAATTTTAACACTCAATGTCGGCACTTTTCACCTTCGAGAAGTCTCTTACAATCGTTAATGGACGGGATAGAAAACATCATTGAGGGCTGTCGCCGTGGCGACGAGCACTGCCGCAAGGTGCTCTACGACCGCTATGCGGCACGTTTCTTCGCCCTATGTCGACGCTACTCATCCGATGACACCCAGGCCGAAGACGCCTTGGTGCAGGGGTTTTGCATAGTCTTTGACAAAATAGAGCAATACAGCGGCAAAGGGTCGTTTGAAGGCTGGATGCAGCGAATATTCATGCACGAAGCCCTCAAACTCAACGCCCGGGCACAGCGGAGGCTCTTCATTCACGACGACTATGCCAGGCAAGTGCTGCCAACCAGCGAGCAACCCTCCAACGACATGCGGATCGACCTCGACCGCATACTGCGCCAAGCACTGTCGAGTCTGAAACCGCGCGCCAACGCCCTGTTCAACATGGTAGCCGTCGACGGCTACAGCCTTCAGGAAGCAGCCGCGATACTCGGCATGAACCCAGTGGCGGCCAAAAGCCTATACCGACGAACACGCGACAAGCTGGCCGACATGCTGAGCAAGAGCGGCCTCGACATTGTATAATCGAAAACATAATTATAAAGATGAATACCGAGAATAATAATCTGGAAGAGCTATACCGACAACACCTTGTAGAGCAAGAGCCGCCTGCCGATGCCTGGCAGCGCATAGAGCAGCGCATGGCCGCGTCTCCCCGCCGAGGCGGTAAAGGCGGCCGTAAGACTTGGATTGCCGCGGCTGTTGTCGCTATGGTTGCCGTCGTGGCCGGAGTGTTTGCAATGCTGACAAAGGACGAGCTGCCCGCCGTGGCTGAAAGTGCGGCCACCGAGTCGCCCGTGATGCCCGTTGCGGCAGAGTCCGCCGGTGAGTGGTGTGCCGCCAGTCCTGCCGAGAACCAGATACCGCAGCAAAAAGACGCTACACTTTCGGCCAACTGCAAAGGCGGCAAAACAGCACAGCCTGCCGTTACCGCCACCGCGCACAATGCCGAGCCCACAGTCTCTCAAGGACAACAGACAGCATTGGTGGAGACGCATGCCGACATCACACACAATGCCTCCCAAAAGAGCGGCGCCGAGGTTGCCGCACAGTATCAGCCCAAAGAGTCGCCAAAAGACGGCAAACAATCCACTGCCGCCCAAGTATCCGACACTACAGCAAAGCTGACCATACGACCCGACACAGCTGCTGACGGCCAACAGTCCACCGACGAAAAGCAAAGCATCCTTATACCCAACCTATTGACGCCCAACGGCGATGGATACAACGACGTGTGGCATATCATAGGCATCGAGCCCTACCGAAACGTGGAGGTACGGATTTACACGGCGAGCAGCAAACTGGTGTACCAAAACAGCGACTACCGCAACGACTTCACCGGCGACGGCCTGCCCGAAGGCAACTATTTCTATATGGTGCAGATAAGAGCCATACACTTCACACAGCGCGGCGTGCTGCTGATAAAGAAACAATAGCCGTCAGGACGTAAAACACAAAGGTAAGGGCGATTTTTGCCCACAATCCTATTTTTTTTTGTATTTTTGCAAACTGAACTGCAAAGCACACACCTATAGGTGTGCTATTGAAAATTATTGTATATGAAAAGAATAGCATTGATATTATTGGTTGCGACTCTCGTTCCCGTCGTTTCGCTTAAGGCACAATTCCGCCAAGACAAGCCCAACACCCAGTTCATGATGAAGCTGGAGGCAGGTGCCATGCCCTACGTGTCGAACACCGGCGTGGAAGGTGAATACGGGTACTACGTCAACGACCGCCAGATGGTGGGGTCGTTCTTCCTGGCCATGGGACGCAACATACAGCACGACTTCTTCGTGGGCATGGGTGTTGGCTACGGCTATTTCACAGCTCCCGCTGCCACTGCCAAGGGACTGCACTCGGGATGCGCATACATAGACATGGACTACCGCCCGTTCCAGACGAAATATGCGCCGCTGGTGTCGGCCAAGATAGGTGCCGACTACATGATGGGGGGCGCCTACGGCAACACGCTGACCCCCTATCTGGAGGCGTGTGCAGGTATCAACATCTACACTAAGTTCCGCTTTGTCAACCACGAGCGCGACACCTACACAAGCTGGTATTTCCAAGCCGGCGTAACCCACACGCAGCACACCTTCTTCATCCCTGCCCGCATAGGCCTGCGTTTCTAACCGCCTTAATAATCAACAACTGCCATGGACTCCACCCGTCAAAACAAGATATCAAGACTGATACAGCAAGACCTCGGCAACATACTGCTTCACGAGATGAAGCCGGTGTTGGGGCAGAGCCTTGTAACGGTAACCGGCGTGCGTGTGACCCCCGATCTGGCTTTGGCCCGTGTGCATGTGTCGATATTCCCCATAGGCGGAGCCACCAAAGAGGGGGTGATGGAGCTGCTGAACCACAACCTCGGCGACCTGCGGCGCAGGTTGGGAATGCTTGAGGCGCACCAGCTGCGCATAATACCGCAGCTCCAGTTTTTCCTCGACGACAGTCTTGACTACATGGAGAATATCGAGAAACTTCTCAAGCAGTAAGCATTATTCTATATCCGTTCCACATAGCCCGCCATTATCTCTTTACGCGCCGTAAAAAGAGCGTCGTAAACATCATCTCGTGGATATCGCTGTCGGGCATCGCGGTGGCCACCGCCGCACTTGTCATAGTGCTGTCGGTTTATAATGGCATAGGCGAGGTGACGCAGTCGCTTTTCAACCTCTTCGACCCACAGCTGACGATACGTCCCGCCGAAGGCAAATCGTTCAACACTGAAGACATCGACTACCAAGCCATCTGCGCATTGCCGCAGGTGGAAGCGGTGTCGCAGGTTGTCGAGGAGAACGCATGGGTTACATACCGCCAGAACGAAGCCATAGTTACTCTGCGCGGAGTGGACGACCAATACGCTGCCGTGTCGGGACTCGACACCGCCATCTATGAAGGTGAGTATATGCTGCTCGACACCGCCCGCGAGCTTAACTACCTGCTGCTGGGCGCCGAGCTGTATTACCAGCTGGGACTCAACAGCATGATTATGCGCCCCGTGGCCGTCAACATACCGAAGCGCGGTCGCAGCATAGGCTACTCCTTCGAGGAGGCGTTCAACACCAGCTATGCCTATCCTGCAGGCAACTTCTACATACAGAAAGACATCGACAGCCGCTATGTGGTCGCCGACATCGACTTTGTACGGCAGCTGCTCGACTACTCTCCCACCGAGGTGTCGTCGCTATCGCTCTCATTGCGCGACGGCTACAGCGTGGCGGCAGCCCAGCGTGCACTGCAGCATATACTGCCCGAGGGACGCTTCACGGTACTCGACCGCTACCAGCAGCAACCCATCTACTACAAGATATTCCGTTCCGAACGGCTAGGCATAATCCTTATCCTGTCGCTTATAGTACTGATATCCACGCTCAACCTCGTGGCATCGCTCTCGTTGCTCATTCTCGACAAGCGCCGCGACATCTTCACGCTTCGCTCTCTGGGAATGCCGCAACGCAGGCTGTACCAGACCTTCTTCCTCGAAGGGATGCTGATAACGATGGTAGGTGTGGCTGTAGGCCTTACGGCAGGCTTCGTGCTATGTGCCCTGCAGCAGCATTTCGGACTCATCAAGATGGGCGGCGGCGACTTCGTGGTGTCGGCATTCCCCGTGGCCATGCACGGCACCGACTTCCTGCTCACATTTTTCCTCGTTGGCGGCATATCGTCGCTGTCGGTGGCTCTCACCGTGCGAAGAGGGCTCAGGAGCACACGCCAAAAAGCATCCCCGCGTTAACCACGGAGATGCTTGATGTGTTGTTGATAGGTTGATATGTTTGATAGGTTATGTGCGCCAAGCCTCTATAACCTATAACCATTAACCTTTCAGCTCCCAGGTGGCACCGTCCTTGCCGTCCTTTACGGCAATGCCCACCGAAGCCAGAGCGTCGCGTATCTTGTCGCTCGTGCCCCAGTCCTTGTTGGCCTTGGCGGTGGCACGTATGTCGAGCACTATATTCATCAGTCCTTCGATGACCGCTTCATTGTCCGACGACGACTCGTCGCGCAGGCCCATCACGTCGAAGAGGAAGGTGTTGAACACCTCCGTCAACTCGTTGATGTCGTCCTGCGTCAGAGTAGCCTTCTTGTCGTTGACCGTGTTGATTACCTTGGCGGCGTCGAAGAGGTGACCGATGACTATGGGGGTGTTGAGGTCGTCGTTCATGGCGTCGTAGCACAACTGGCGATAGCCGCGCACGTCGACCGACGAGCTCTTTGAAGGCGTCAACGACTTGAGGGTGCGATAGGCCTGCATGAGGCGGTGGTAGCCCTTCTCTGCGGCGATGAGAGCCTCGTTGCTGAAGTCGACGGTGCTGCGGTAGTGGGCGGTGAGGATGAAGAAGCGGATGGTCATTGGCGTGTAGGCCTGCTGCAGCATCTCTTTGCCGTCCTTGTCCTTGTGGCTGCCGTTGAAGAACTCGTCGAGGGTGATAAAGTTGCCCAGCGACTTGCCCATCTTCTGCCCGTTGATGGTAATCATGTTGTTGTGCATCCAGTAGCGGCACGGGCCGTGACCCGTTACAGACGTCTGCTGCGCTATCTCGCTCTCGTGGTGGGGGAACATGAGGTCCATGCCGCCACCGTGTATATCGAAGGTCTCGCCGAGGTATTTGCAGCCCATGGCGGTGCACTCCGTGTGCCAGCCGGGGAAGCCCACGCTCCAGGGCGAGTTCCAGCGCATGATATGTTCCGGAGCCGCCTTCTTCCAAAGGGCGAAGTCGGCGGTGTCGCGCTTCTCGGTCTGCCCGTCGAGCTCGCGTGTGGTCGAGAGCATCTCGTCGATGACGCGGCCGCTGAGGCGTCCGTAGCTCTTGAAATGGTCGGCATACTTGTGCAGGTCGAAGTACACGCTGCCGTTGCTCTCATAGGCATAGCCGGCAGCTATAATCTTCTGCACCAGCTCTATCTGCTCAAGTATATGGCCGCTGGCATGCGGCTCTATACTTGGCGGCAAAACGTTGAGCCGTTCCATGGCGGCATGGTAGCGGTTGGTGTAATACTGCGCCACCTCCATGGGTTCCAGCTGCTCGAGGCGCGCCTTCTTGGCTATCTTGTCCTCGCCGTCGTCGGCGTCGTGCTCCAGGTGTCCCACGTCGGTGATGTTGCGCACATAGCGCACCTTGTATCCTATATGCCGCAAATAGCGGAACAGGACATCGAAAGTTATGGCTGGACGCGCGTGTCCCAGATGCCCGTCGCCGTAAACGGTGGGTCCGCACACATACATGCCCACATATCCGGGCGTGATGGGTTTGAACAGTTCCTTGTTGTGCGACAGCGTATTATATATGATTAAATCTTGCATAATGACGGTTGTTTTCAAGTTACAAAATTACAACTTTTTTTTGATACGAATGTTTTTTTTGGTAGGTTCAAAATAAAATCGTAACTTTGAAACTTCAAATAAACATGGCGATTTTTAATTAATAAATAATAATCAAACAATTAAGGTATAAAATGAAAATCCTAGTTTTAAATTGCGGAAGTTCTTCAATCAAATATCAGTTGATTGACATGGCAAACAACGCCCAAGTTATGGCCAAAGGTCTCTTGGAGCGCATCGGTTTGGAGATGGGTGAGTTCACCCACAAATACAATGGCGAGAAGCATTACGAGCAGGTGCCCATTCCCGACCATACGGCGGGTATCAAGATGGTGCTAAACGCCATCACCGACGAAAAGATGGGTGTCATCAAGGACCTCAAGGAGATAGGTGCCGTCGGCAACCGCGTGGCCCATGGCGGCGAGCTCTTCCCCGAGAGCTGCCTCGTCAGCGACGAAGTTATCGAGAAGATCAAGTCGCTCACCGACCTGGCTCCTCTCCACACCCCCGGCAACCTCGCTGGCATCTACGCCATGCGCAACGTGCTGCCCAACGTGCCGCAGGCCGTGGTCTTCGACACCTCCTTCCACAGCACCATGCCGGCCAAGAGCTACCTCACCGGCCTCCCCTATGAATACTATCAGAAATACCATATCCGCAACTACGGCTTCCACGGCACCAGCCACAAGTTTGTGGCCGAGAAAGCCGCCAAGATGGTTGGCAAAGACTGGAACGACCTCAAGATAATCTCCTGCCACCTGGGCAGCGGCGCCTCCATCTGCGCCATCGACCACGGTAAGTCGTTCGACACCACCATGGGTATGACCCCCCTCTCGGGCCTCATCATGGGCTCCCGCCCCGGCGACGTCGACCCCGGCATCATACAGTTCATCATTGAGAAAGAGCTGGCCGAAGGCAAGACCATGAAAGACATCGTCAAGATGCTCAACAAGCAGTGCGGCCTGGTGGGTATCAGCGGCGGCAAGCAGGATATGCGTGACATACGTGCCGGACGCGACGCCGGCGACGAGCGCTGCACCTACGCCTTCGACATGTTCGCCCAGCGTGTGAAACGCTACATCGGCGGCTACATGGCCGAGATGGGCGGCTGCGACATCCTCCTCTTTACCGGCGGCATCGGCGAGAACGCCTGGTTCATGCGTCACCCCATCCTCGAGGGTCTCGAGTGCCTCGGCATCAAGGTCAACATGGAGCTCAACGACAAGATTATGGGCGAAGACTGCGTCATCAGCACTCCCGACTCCAAGGTGACCACCGTGGTCGTGACAACCGACGAGGAATTCGTCATTGCAAGCGACACATTCCGTCTCGTGTCCAAATAATACACGACAATTATAACGGGCAGTATGTGGCTTCCCGCTAACAATACGGGAAGCCACTTTTTATTGTGCCGAAACCATCTACAGTCCTTCCCCGCCACCACAACGGCGAGGCGTCTCATACAACAACCACAAATAAACAAACCACCCATGGCATACCACCCATCCGTCAACTGGCGCCACACCAGGCTATGGTCTGTGCTGCTTGCGCTGCTGCTGTCGCCCCTGTTCCTTGCCGCACAGCAGGTCTATTCCGTCGACAACGCCAAGGCCATAAAACTCTACGAGAAAGGCCGCAACAGCCTCTACCTCTCCAACATCCCCGAAGCGGTAAACTACTTCGAGCACGCGCTGAAGCTGGAGCCCAACTTCGTCGAGGCCAACCTGATGCTGGGCGACCTGTGCCAGGACGAGGGACAGCTCGAGCGTGCCAAGCAATACTATTACGCCGCCGTCAAGAAGAAACCCTCCTTCCACACCCCCGCATGGTTCCAGCTGGGACAGATGGAGCTGAAGACCGGCAACTACGCCCAGGCCAAGAAGTGCTACGAGACCTTCCTCAAGCTCGACAAGAAGAACAAAGACAAACACGCCGCGGCGCAGCGGGGCCTTGAATGCGTCGACTTCAGGCTCAACGCCTTGGCCAACCCTGTGCCCTTCACGCCGCAGAACCTCGGCGGCGCCATCAACAGCGAGGACGACGAATACCTGCCCGCCCTCACCGCCGACGGACAGACCCTCGTTTTCACACGCCGCTTCCCGCGGCGGCTCACCACTACAGCCACCACTGCCGACGAAGAGGACTTCTACGTCTCCACCCTCGGCGACAACAACGCATGGACCAAGGCCAAGCGCATGGCCGAGCCTGTCAACAGCAACGACAACGAAGGCGCTCAGTGCATATCGCAGGACGGCCGCATCATGATATTCACCGCCTGCGGACGCCCCGACGGGGCCGGTCGCTGCGACCTCTACATGTGCGTGCGCAACGGCAACAGCTGGTCCAAGCCTCGCAACCTCGGCCCCGCCGTCAACACCTCGGCATGGGAGTCGCAGCCCACCCTCTCCATCGACGGCAAGACGCTCTACTTCGTCAGCGACCGCAAGGGCGGCTACGGCGGCATGGATCTCTGGATGTGCCGCATGGTGAAAGGCAAATGGAGCAAGCCCGTCAACCTCGGCCCCACCATCAACACGCCGGGCAACGAGATGAGCCCCTTCATACACTATGACGACCAGACCCTCTACTTCTCGAGCGACGGCCATATAGGCATGGGCGGACAGGACCTCTTCCTGTCGCGCAAGCTCAGCGACAGCACCTGGTCAAAGCCTGAGAACCTCGGCTACCCCATCAACACTGGAGGCGATGAGACCAACCTCATCGTCTCGGCCTCGGGCGACAAGGCCATCTTCTCGTCCGACAAGCTGGGCGGCTTCGGCAAGCAGGACCTCTACGTCTTCGCCCTCCCCGAGAAAGCACGCCCGCAAGCCGTCACCTACATGAAAGGCGTCGTCACCGACGCCAAGACCGGCAAGCCGTTGGCCGCCGACTTCAAGGTCACCGACCTGGCCAGCGGACGCGTGGCCGTCGAAGCACAGGCCGACCCCGTCAACGGCAGCTTCATCATCAGCCTCCCAGGCAAGCACAACTACGCCCTCAACGTAGCCAAGGAAGGCTACCTCTTCCACTCCGAGAACTTCGAGCTCACCCACGGCACCCCCGAGAAGCCCTTCCTCGTCAACGTGGCCCTCAACAAGGTTGAGGTGGGGCAGAGCATCACCCTGCGCAACGTCTTCTTCGAGTCGGGCCGCTACGAGCTCCTCAACGAGTCGCTTGTCGAGCTGGGCAAAGTCGTCGAGCTGCTCAACAACAACCCGACACTCAAGATAGCCCTTGCCGGCCATACCGACAACGTGGGCAAGCCCGCCGACAACCAGCTGCTCTCCGAGCGTCGCGCCAAAGCCGTCTACGACTACCTCGTATCGCAGGGCATCAGTGCCGACCGCCTGGCCTACAAAGGCTTCGGCGAGACCAAGCCAATAGCCGACAACAACACCGAGGAGGGCCGCGCCCAGAACCGCCGCACGGTATTTACAATTGTAAATAAATAACCCTACTGCTTCGTTGGCTCCATGTGCAGCGTGACATGAGTCTGCTGGCCGAAGCGCTCCTTCAGCAGCCGCTCGATGTCGGTGGCACGGTCGTGCGCCTCGTTGAGGGTGGTCGAACCATCCATGCGTATATGAGCCTCTATGGCTATGCGGTTGCCAATCTTGCGCGTACGCAGGTTGTGCGGCTCGCACACGTCGGGGCACGACTTGATAATACCCTCTATCTCGCCCACCGTCTCGGCAGGCAGCGAGCACTCCGTAAGCTCGTTCATGCTGCCCCTTAGCAGCTCCACCGACACCTTCACCAGCATGGCGCCCACCACTATCGAGGCCAGCGGGTCAAGCACCGTCCAGCGGTCGCCCAGCAGTATGGCGCCGCCTATGCCTATGGCGGCACCTATCGACGAGAGGGCGTCGCTGCGGTGATGCCATGCATTGGCCACCACGGCCTGCGAGTCCAGCCGTCGGCCCTCGCGCACCGTGTAGCGGTAAATCAGTTCCTTTACCAATATCGATATCAGCGCCGCCCACAGCGCCAGCCGTCCCGGCGCAGGCAGCTGCTCGCCGCGAAGCCACACGGCAAACTTCGCCGCACCCGACACGATGATGCCCACGGCGGCGGCCAGCAGCCCCAGCCCCACAAAGAACGACGCCAACGTCTCGTATTTGCCATGCCCGTAGTCGTGCGACTCATCCTGCGGCTTCGAGCTCACTCGCACAAAGAGTATCACTATTATGTCGGTCACGAAGTCCGACAGCGAGTGCACCGCGTCGGCCATCATCGCCGCGCTGTGCCCCAGCACCGCAGCCACAAACTTAAACGCCATAAGCGCCACGTTGCCCGCGCTGCCCACCAGCGTCACCTTGTATATCTTGCGTTCACGCTCTTCCATCTATAAACTGTTTATAAAACACTGTATAACAACCACCACCCGTATATCCCCGCCTCACATTGAAGACTGCAAAAATACACAATTATTTTGGATTACGAACAGAAACCTCCATTTTAGAAGTATCCGCAGGCTCGTAATCCTAACAATCGGCCTCTTTCCGAAGCACTACGGCAGTTCGGTGCGTCTTGTCAAAGACTAATCACAAAGCCGCCCAAAGCGCGGCACACATATTATAAAGAAAAATCCATCCCTTGGGGGATGGATTTTCTGTTCGCATAACAAACTGCCGTAAGCTTTGCGCCGTGGGCGCAACGGGCAGTTTAGTCAAAATTAGAGAGCCAAACCGGCACCGGCTTTGAATTTGACCGACTTCTTGGCAGCGATCTTGATAACTTTGCCCGTGCGAGGATTTTTGCCCTTATGAGCTTTTCTCTCGCTCACGCTGAAGGTACCAAAGCCAACCAGAGCCAGCTTTTCGCCTTTCTTCATTTCGTCGTGAAGGACCTCCATGAAAGAGTTGAGGGCTTTCTTGGTGTCAATCTTTGTCATGCCGGTCTTCTCGGCCATTGCGTTGATTAATTCAGTTTTGTTCATAACTATTAATTTATAAAAGGGTTAATGAAATTTCTGTCAGAAAAACAATGCAAATATATGACTTTTTTTTTAATATGAGCAAAAAAAAGTTAATTATTTTTTCCTATTTTTCAAACACCTCTATCAACACACTAAACTCCAGTTACTTACATCGTAGCCTCTCAGAAATTCATCGACAGAATTTTTTCTTTTTCCGCTGAGTTGGAGAGATAAAATGTTGATATATCCGTCCGTTATACCGATTTTTAGCCATCTTTTTTTATCAGTTGTGACGGTTCCTTTCACCGAATTGGCGTCCGTTTCGTATGCCACATCGTAGACTTTGAAGGAGAGGATTTCGCCCTTCTCGTTCTTCATTGCCATGGTTGCGGCGGGATAGGGGCTGAGGCCGCGCACGAAGTTCACTATGTCGCGTCCCGCGGAGTTCCAGTCTATGGCGCAGTCCTGCTTGAATATCTTCGGTGCGCCGTACAGCGTGGCAAACGACGGCTGCTCGGTGGGGGTGAGGGTGCCATCGGCAAGTCCTTCGACGGTCGTCACCACGAGGCGGCAGCCTATCTCGGCCAGCCTGTCGTGCATAGTGCCTGCCGTGTCGGCGGGAGTTATGGGTGTGGATTCCTGAAGCAGTATGCGGCCTTCGTCGATGCGTTCGTTAAGCAGGAAGGTGGTCACGCCGGTGGTTGTCTCGCCGTTTATGATGGCCCAGTTGATGGGTGCCGCGCCGCGGTACTGCGGCAGCAGCGACGCATGGAGGTTGAAGGTGCCGAGCCTGGGCATGGCCCACACGCACTGCGGCAGCATACGGAAAGCAACGACGACAAACATGTCGGCACCGATGGCCTGCAGGCGCGCCAAGAAGGCTTCGTCGCGCAGCCGCTCGGGTTGCAGCACCTCTATGGAGTGCTCCAGGGCATAGCTCTTCACCGGCGAGAAGGTAAGCTTGAGGCCGCGCCCCGTCGGCCTGTCGGGCACGGTGACCACGGCGGCCACGTCGCAGCCCGCCTTGCAGAGGGCGTCGAGCGACGACACCGCGAAGTCGGGGGTACCCATGAACACTATCTTAGGTCTCATCCCAGCTCGGCGTTGATATGACACATCTTGAGGGCCGCCACGGCGCCCTCCACACCTTTGTTGCCATGGCGCCCGCCCGCGCGCTCGCGTGCCTGTTCCATAGTATTAGTTGTCAGCACGCTGAATATCACGGGTCGCCGCTCCTGTATACCCAGCTGCGTGAGGCCGTTGGCCACGGCTTCGCAGATGAAGTCGAAGTGGCGCGTCTCGCCTTGTATCACGCAGCCTATGCATATCACGCCGTCAAGCTGGCGGCCGTCGTAGCGGCTGTGCAGCATCATGGCGGCGGCACCTGTAAGCTCGAAGCTGCCGGGCACGTGCACCACCTTTATATTATGCTCCTCCACGCCGTGCTCCACGAGGGTGTCGTATGCGCCGCGCAGCATGGCTTCGGTAATCTCGGGGTTCCACTCCGCCACGGCGATGCCTATCCTGTAAGGCTTGCCGTCGGGCACCTGCGAGGGGTCGTAGTCAGAGAGGTTCTTCTTTTTCTCCATCGGTCTATCTTTATTGAACTGTTTTAACGTTAATTCCCGTCAATTGACCATTAATTAAAATTAACGGATAATTATACGATAATTAACGTTTCAAAATCATCACAAGTTATTATTTAATTTCATTAATGTATTGGCTTCGGCAGAGCCGTCAGCGCACCCTGATGCGCATGCCTACCTTCAGCTTGGTGAGGCCGGGGTTGAGCTTGTAGATGTTCTCCTCGGTGGTTCTGAAGTCGGAGGCTATGCGGTCAAGCTTGTCGCCCTTCTTCACGTCGTAGTATACAGGCTTGCGCTCGCGGTGGCGCGGCGTCTCGGCAATGTAGCTCTTGTCGGCCTTGTAGGCCAGCTGCCTGTGGCCGCGCGGGGCGGTGACGCCGAAGTAGCTCTTGTCGAGGTGCAGCCAGCGCGTGCGCAGCGTGTAGTTGCTGAAGTCGAGTATCCACTCGGGGTCGAAGGTCTCGTACTGGAACCTCACCTCGAAGTGCAGGTGTGGACCCGTCGAGCGGCCCGTGCTGCCGCCGAGGCCCAGCACGTCGCCCGCCGCCACGCTCTGGCGCGGACGCACCTTTATCTTCGAGAGGTGGCCGTACACCGTCTCCAGACCGTTGTAGTGGCGCACCACCACCAGGTTGCCATAGGCCCCCATGGGCTTGGCTATGCGCACCACGCCCGGGAAGCAGCACCGCACCGGGTCGCCCGTGTTGAGGGCTATGTCGACGCCGCGGTGCGGCCGGTTCCACCGCCAGCCGTAGGGCGACGTTATGCAGTTCTTTACGGGGAAGCAGAACTCCGTCTCGGCCTTGACGAGGCGGATGTTTATCTCGTCGGGCATCGAGTCGAGGGGTATGTTGTGAAGCCTCACGCGGCAGTCGGAGAAGCTGGAGCCGTACCACAGCGCCGACGGCATGATGCTCTCGTTGTATACGCGGTCAATCATGTCGTCGCCGCGCATCAGCGAGCTGTCCACCGCCGCCGTGGCGGGCTTGGCGGCAGGCGCCTGCACGGGCTTGGGCCCGGCTTTCTTCTGCGTGTGAGTCGCCGCACCCTCGGCAGCCGCGCCCTTCTTGGCCTTGTCGGCCTTGGCGTTGCGGCTCTCGGGCTGCACGTGCTGCTGCGGCCTGGAATGTGAGCTGCGGCGCTGCTGCTCCATAACCAGCGAGTCGTAGTACGACATAGGCGTCTGGGCGCACACGCCGCCGCCGAAGCACAGCAGCGTCTGCAACAGCCACACGGCTGCCAGCGCCACGGGCCACAGCAGGCTCTTCAGCCCACGGCGCAGCCGTCCCACCGGTATGCCCATGCCTTCGCGGTATTTGGCCACGGTGCGCCGCGCCATCTTGTAGCCCTTCGCCTCAAGCAGGGCCGTCAGCTGCTCGTCGGTCAGCGGGCGGCTCTTGTCCTCGCCGTCGATGGTCTCGCGTATTATGCTCATGACGGCCTTCGAGGCCACCGCCTCGCCGTCGGTCTTGGTGTGGCTGCTCGAGAAGAGCTCCTTCAGCAGCAGCGTCCCGAAAGGGGTCTCCACATATTTCTTTGTCACCACGCGCGACACCGTCGACACGTCGAGGCCCGTCTCGTCGGCCACGTCCTGCAGGCGCAGGCCCTTCATGTCGGCAGGGTCGCCGGTAAGCAGGTAATGCTTCTGGCGCTTCACTATGCAGCGCATCACCTTCATCATCGTGGCGTTGCGCTGCTCTATCACCTCGTCGAGCTGCCTCACGCGCTGCGCGTTCTCGCGCATGTAGTTAAGGGCCTCCTCCTCACCGCCCGAGCGGTTCTTGCGGCGCTCAAGCGTCTGCATCTGCTCCTCGTAGCCCTCGGCAATCCTCAGCACCGGCTGGTGTTCCTCGCTCAGCGACAGCACCAGCTCGTCCTCCTCGCGATCCAGTATGAAGTCGGGCAGTATGTAATGGTTGCCCTCGCCCATGCCGCCATAGGCGCTGCTGGGCTTGGGATTCAGCGACATGATGGCCTTCACGGCGTCGGCAAGCCGCTCGTCGTCGAGGCCCATGCGCTCCTTAAGCTTGTCGTAGCGATGCTGGACGAACTCGTTGAAGTGGCGTTCCACTATGCGCTCGGCGTCCTTCACGCCCCTGGCCGACTGGTCGCGCGTCTTGAGCTGTATGGCCAGGCACTCCTGCAGGTTGCGGGCACCTATGCCCACGGGGTCGAAGCGCTGTATCATGCGCAGCACAGCCTCAATCTCCTCCTCGGTAGCCTCCACGTGGTGCTTGAACAGCAGGTCGTCCGATACCTGCGACAGCTCGCGGCTCAGGTAGCCGTTGTCCGATATGTTGCCTATCAGCACCTTGCCTATTATGCGCTGCTTCTCGTCGGTGTCCTGCATGCACAGCTGGTCGTACAGGTGTTCGTTGAGCGACAGGTCCAAGGGAATCACCGGCTCGAGGAAGCGCTGGTTGGGGTCGCGGGGCTCCATGGCACCCGCGCCGTCGTCCTCGTAGTCGGCAAGGCTGTCGTCCATGCCGTCGGCGGCGTTGGCGGCCTCTCCCCCACCCTCCTCGATGCTCTCGTAGTCGTCGTTGCCCGCGCTGGTGTCAACATCCATCAGGGGGTTCTTCTGCAACTCCTCGTCAAGGTACTGCTTCATGCCCGCGGCAGGCACGGCAAGCAGGCGCAGCACCATCAGCTGCTGCGGCGACAGCTTCATCTGCTGCTTCATCTGCTGTGTCTGTACTTGTCGCGATTGCATTGTAGTTTAGTTGTTTGCGGGCGAACGGCCTCGCCAGCCGTCCGAAATAATAAATTGCAAATTTACGCAAAGAAACTGGATTCTTCAGCATCTGGGGCAAAATATTTTTTCCGAGGCCTCGAATCACCCTTGGCCTCAGCACCTCGCGAGGCCATAGTATCGAGGTTAAGCAACACCGTATTTCTACAAAAAACGAGTCTGCCTGCCAAATAAGCCTCATCGCCGTGCTCTATCACAACAACACATTATAAATCAATATTATACCACATCAAACCAAAACCGTTTTAAAATTCGCAAAGACCCCGATTTTGGTATATAGAACGTAAATCGTAAGTATATAGATGATAAGGAGTTGGTGGGACCAACTCTTTACCATCTCTATACCTTCTCTATATGTACCCTATATTAGGATTGCGGACAGGTGGAAAATGACCCTGCACTTCGTAGTTGAATCTGCACTGCAAATCGTAGCTGAATCTGCATTGCATTTCGTAGTTGAATCTACAGTTGCACCTCGTGGTTGAATCTACATGGACACAATAATACCTGTATGGACAATAATACCTCCGCGTGTACACAATATTTATACAGGTGGGGCGTTATAGAGAATTATAAAGAATATAGGATAAATGGCGGGTCATTACAGGAACTGGAAGATAGCGTCGGGGTGGCGGGCTGCCGCTGTGGCGGCGGTGTGCTGCCTTGTGGTGGTGCTTGCGGCGGGCTGCCGCCAGGGCGGCGACGCCCAACTGCCGCCCCTGCAACGGGCCACGGTGGACAGGCTGAACAAGGAGTCGTTCCTGTGGCGTTACCGCCAGCCCGACAAGGCGCAGCAGTGCGCCATGGCCGCGCTGAGGTACATTGACGACTCGCTGCCCAGCTACGACGAGGGGCGCATAAGAGCATGGAACAACCTGGCGTTCAGCTATTACATGATGTCGCAGTACAACGAAGCTGGAGGCTGCATAGACACGGTGCTGGCCTTTGCCGACACACGCCACGGCGACGCGGAGCGCGTCATAGCTCTGCTGCTGGAGGCGCGCATCGAGCAACGCATAGGCAACATCGCCGACTCGTACCAGCTGCTGTACGACATAGAGCGCGAGGGACTGCTGCGCAACCACCGCGACGACGTGCTGCACAACTACGCCCTGACGGAGTATTACATAACCATGCTGGCCCTCAACTACCACTACCGCGACGGCGAGATGACTGAAGACATCCACCCGGTGCTTGCCGAGATTGAGAGCCGCCGCAGCGAGCTGCGCTGCGACTACGCGCAGGACATGGCCCTTAACTACGCCCTGGCCAACAGCTACCTGCACCTGTGCACCCAGGGCGAGAACAACGCCGACAACGTGCAGAAAGCCCTTGCCGCCTGCGGCGACAACCTGCTGCTGCTGTCGGATTCGGCGCTTTTCTGCCGTTTCCAGTTTGCCAACACGCTGGAGATGATTGCCGACATAGTGTCGTTTGACTACAGAACCGACACCGAGACGCATGCCGACCATGCATGGACATGCCCCAGCTATGTTGACACGCTATGCGAGCTGCTGTCGCTGTACGGCATGCAGGCCGAGGCCGACAGCACACTGCCCGCGCGGCTGTACGACGAGGCGCAGCACCAGATGGTGCTGTACGGCTGGTCGCCCTACGCCGAGGTGCGCACGCTTGCCGCCGCGGCTCACTACAACATGATGTGCGGCGACACGGCGGCGGCCTTCGAATACCTTACGGCATTCCTTGACGGAGAATACCAGCATGGCATAGCTCCAAAGCAGGAGTTGCGGCTGTACAACATGCTGCTGGCGAGCGGCTATGCTGCCAGCGACACGGAGCGGCGCGACTGGCACACGAGCGCCATGGAGCTGCAACGGTTTATGCACTGGAACGAGGATGCCGACTTCTTCAGACGCATGGAACTCGACAACGCCGAGCGACGCGCCCGCAGCCTTGCCATGTTTGCCGTGGTTACCGGCGTGCTGGTGCTGCTGCTGGCTGTGGCACTGGTGCTGCTGTGGCGGCGCACGCGTCAGCTTAACGCCGAGACCCGCGCCTTGCAGCTGGCCAAGCGGCACGACGTGGAGCGCATAGCCAACGTGGAGAGCTGCCTCAGCGTGCTAAGGCACGACATCACGCCCTTTGTGGCATATCTGCAGAACAAGGAGCTGCCGCCGAGCCTCCGCGAGGAGGTGCTGCAGCAGCTGTTGCGCACCTTCGAGAACATAAAGCAGTGGACAAACCTCTCTATCCCCGAGGGGGTGCAGTTCCGCGGCGAGACGGTGAGCCTTCAAGCGGTCATGGACCATGTGTCGGCCCAGGTGCTCAGCGTGAAGCCCGACTCCGACGGCCACGGCACCGAGGTGCTCTTCGACGCAACCCCCTTGCAGGTGCAGGGCGACGCGCTGCTGCTCGAGATACTGCTGCGCAACCTGGTGAACAACGCGCTGCTGCACGCCCATGCCAGCCGCATAAAGGTGCATGCCGAGCCTATGGACGACGAGCCGGGCATGGTGCACATCACCGTGGCTGACGACGGCTGCGGCATGAGCGCAGAGGCGGTGGAGAGCCTGTTCCGCGCCGACCGGCCGGAGGGCGGGCACGGCTTCGGTCTCATACTGTGCCGCTACATAATAAAGAAACACGACGACAACACGCGCCGCGGCTGCCGCATCTGGGCCGAGAGCACAGAGGGAGCGGGCACCACCTTCCACGTGGCGGTGGCCGAGGCGTCGACGCATAACCCTTCAACCCTCAAACCATGACAGATACGATAAAAGTGATGATGGTTGACGACGAGCCGCTGATAAGGAAGGCCGTCAAGATGGAACTCAACAGCCGCGGCGAGGAGGTGCCGTGCCGCATGAACGACGACGGCGAGGTGACGACGCGCCGCATAGAGGTGGTTGAGACCTTCGCCAACGGGCTGCAGCTGCTGTCGGCGCTGCGCGACTCGACGAAGCCCAAGCCCGACTACATACTGGTTGACATGGAGTTCCAAGGCGAGCCCACTGGCGGCATACGCATAGCCGACAAGGTGAGCCGCGAGTTCCGCACCGAGGCGGGCTGCCCCATAGGCATCATCATACTGTCGGGACGCTTCGACAACCCGTGCGACGACGACAAGGTGCGGCGCCGCGAGAGGGTGCTGGAGATAGGGCGCGTGGTGTTCGACGCCCTGAACCACGGCGCACGCGCCTTTGTGAGCAAGAACGCCGCCGGAGGCTTCTCGATAGAGAACATAGTGCACGCCATATCGAGCCTGGAGCGCGGCGAGCGCTACTACTTCAACTACCCGGTGATGCTCACCCTGAAAGAGGCCGCCGAGTACTACATCATGCGGCAGCCCGGCGGAAGGGCCGACTTCGAGATAAGCGCCACCGAGCACGAGCTGCTGCTGCTCGAGGCGGCAGGCTGCACGGCACAGGAGATAGCCCTCAAGATAAGCAGCCCCAACGAGACCGACAAAAGCATACAGGAGAAACAGAAAGAGCTGTCGCGCAAGCTCGACATACCCAACAAGTCGGGGGCGCGCATAGCCAAGGCGATACAATACAACCTTATAGACCCCAACGAGATACAGTTCCTGAAGCGGTAGCATCCCGCAGGCACAGGCAACCAATACTTATTTACAGTCTATCCAAACCTAACCCATCTATAATCAATCACTATCATGCGACAAGAAGTTGATTTCCTAATCATCGGCTCAGGAATAGCCGGACTGAGCTACGCCCTCAAAGTGGCACCCTACGGCAAGGTGTGCATCCTCACCAAGGCCGACGCCGCCGAGGGGTCGACGAAGTACGCGCAAGGCGGCATAGCAGCCGTGATGTACGACTCGGACAGTTTCGACAAGCATATCAACGACACCCTCGTGGCGGGCGACGGCATCTGCGACCGCGAGGTGGTTGAGATGACCATACGCGAAGCCCCCGACCGCATACGCGAGCTGGTGCAATACGGCGTCAACTTCGACCGCAGCGGCAGCCGCTTCGACCTGCACCGCGAGGGCGGCCACAGCGAGTTCCGCATCCTCCACCACAAGGACAACACCGGCGCCGAGATAGAGCGCGGCCTACTCGAGGCCGTGAAGGCGCACCCCAACATAGAGCTGCGCGAGCACCAGTTCACCATCGACCTCATCACGCAGCACCACCTCGGCGAGCGCGTCACCAAGCACACGCCCGACATCATGTGCTACGGCGCCTACGCCCTCAACGGCAACACCCACCAGATAGACACCTACCTGGCCAAGATAACCCTGCTGGCCACCGGCGGCATAGGCAACGTGTACACCACCACCACCAACCCCATCATAGCCACCGGCGACGGCGTGGCCATGGTGCACCGCGCACGCGGCGTGCTGCGCGACATGGAGTTTGTGCAGTTCCACCCGACGAGCCTCTACAACCCGCGCGAGAAACCCGCCTTCCTCATCACCGAGGCCCTCCGCGGCGCCGGCGCCATACTCAAGGACATGCGCGGCAACGAGTTCATGCAGAAATACGACGCCCGCCAGTCGCTGGCTCCGCGCGACATCGTGGCACGCGCCATCGACAACGAGATGAAGCAGGCCGGCGTCGACCACCTCTACCTCGACGCGCGCGGCATCGG
The DNA here is from genome assembly GCA_017962615.1 of Bacteroidales bacterium. Classification (GTDB taxonomy): domain Bacteria; phylum Bacteroidota; class Bacteroidia; order Bacteroidales; family P3; genus Colimorpha. The sequence continues at coordinate 24,441 of JAGCUZ010000048.1, forward strand.
CAAAGAAGAGCTTATCAACGGCTTCCCCACCATCTATGCCAAATGCCTCGAGCTGGGCATCAACATCACCAAGGACATGATACCCATACGCCCGGCGGCGCACTACCAGTGCGGCGGCATCGTCGTCGACCGCAACGGCGAGAGCAGCATACACAACCTCTACGCCGCAGGCGAATGCTCGTGCACAGGCCTCCACGGCGGCAACCGCCTGGCCAGCAACTCGCTGCTCGAAGCCGTCGTCTACGCCCACAACGCAGCCGAGGCCTCGATAGCCAAGATTGGGCAGGTGACCCACTGCCACGCCGTGCCCGACTGGAACGCCGAAGGCATGGTGTTCAACGAGGAGATGATCCTCATCACCCAGACCAAGAAAGAGTTGCAGGAGATAATGTCGAACTACGTGGGCATAGTGCGCAGCGACCTGCGCCTGCAACGTGCCCTCGACAGGCTCAACCTCATCTTCCGCGAGACGGAGCTGCTCTACAACCGCTCAGTCATCACCGAGGAGCTCTCCGAGCTGCGCAACCTCTTAGCCTGCGCCTACCTCATCACCAAGCAGGCCATGGCCCGCAAGGAGAACCGCGGCCTGCACTACTCCATAGACCACCTGAAAGAGCAATAGCCTATGCGAAAGATATATATACTGCTGGCCGCCACGCTGCTGCTGGCTGCCTGCGGCGACCTGACGCCGTCGGTGCCCAAGCCGACAGCCTACATGCGCTTCGACTTCCCCGAGAGCCAATATGCCGTGTACGACACCGCAGCCCTGCCGTTCACCTTCGAGAAGGCCACCGCAGCGCAGGTGAGCATGAAGAAGGACAGGCCCGGCAACAAGTGGGTGGACATAACCTACCCTGCCTACAACGGTGTGATATTCCTCACCTACAAGTCGATGCACAACGCAAGCGAGCTTGCCGCACAGGTCGACACAGCCTACGAGATGCTGACCATGCACTTCGACTTCTCGTCGGGCATCGACGAGAAACGCTACACCGACACATCCAACCATGTGATAGCCACAACCTATTGGCTTAAAGGGCGCAACACCGCCTCGACATACCAGTTCTGGGCCACCGACAGCAGCCGCCATTTCCTGCGCGGGTCGCTCTATCTGGACTGCACGCCCAACAACGACTCGCTGGCGCCTGTGCTTGACTATCTGCAGAAAGACATCAGGCACATGGTCGAAACCCTGCGGTGGAGATAGCAGTCATCTTGCCATAGAAATTACGGCGCAGTTTTGCAAAACTGTCGTCGAGTTTTAGTCTAAAAACGCTGTTGCCGCAGGCAGTAAAAGCCTGGGGCGGAAACTCATTACGGGATATACACTGCCTATACATAACATGTTACAGCAGTGTATATTATTGCCATAGGCAGAAAAAACTTGCCATGTCAGAAATATTTCGTATCTTTGCACCAATTTTCAGTGTGTACAAAAACAAAAAATAAAATACATTCTATGCAAAAAACACTATTGTTGGGCGACGAAGCGATAGCCCAAGCATTTATCGACGCAGGCGGCAGTGCCATCAACAGCTATCCCGGCACCCCGTCGACGCAAATTACGGAATATGTGATGAAGAGCAAACAGGCCAAGGAGCAGGGCGTGGTGGCCAACTGGTGCGCCAACGAGAAGACCGCCCTCGAGGCCTCTATCGGCGTGGCCTACAGCGGCAAGCGTGCCATGACCTGCATGAAGCATGTGGGTCTCAACGTGTGCGGCGACCCCTTCATGAACGCCTCCATCATCGGCACCAAGGGTGTCATCATCGTGGTGGCCGACGACCCCTCGATGTTCTCCAGCCAGGACGAGCAGGACAGCCGCTACTACGGCCACTGGGCCATGATTCCCATGCTTGAGCCCTCGAACCAGCAGGAGGCCTACGACATGGTCTTCTTCGGCTACGACCTGAGCGAGAAGCTCGGCACACCCATCCTGATGCGCATTCCCACCCGTCTGGCCCACAGCCGCGCCGGCGTGGAGCGCAAGCCTGTGCGCGCCCAGAACCCCCTCAGCAGCCCCAGCGACCCCAAGAGCTACGTGCTGCTGCCCGTCAACGCCAAGCGTCTGTACCGCGACCTTATCGACAAGCAGCCTGCCTTCACCAAGAGCAGCGAGGAGAGCGGCTACAACCAGTATATAGATGCGTCCGACCACAGCCGCGGCATCATCACTACCGGTATCGCCTACAACTACTTGCAGGAGAACTTCGACGGCGGACGCTGCCCCTATCCTGTGGTCAAGATTACGCAATATCCGTTGCCGTTCAATATGCTGAACAAGCTCTATGATGAGGTCGATGAGCTGTTGGTACTCGAAGACGGCCAGCCCTTCGTGGAGGAGCATATAAAAGGCTTCCTCGGCAAAGGCAAGCCCGTACACGGACGTCTGGACGAGACCATACTTCGTGACGGAGAGCACAACGCCGAGAGGGTGGCGCAGGCTCTCGGCCTTGCTGTGGCCAACGGTCCGGCGGTGCCCGAGGGGGTTACCAACCGTCCTCCAGCCCTCTGCCAGGGATGTCCGCACATCGACAGCTATGAGGCTGTGGTGGAGGTGATGAAGAAATACCCCAACGGACGTGTGTTCGGCGACATCGGATGCTATACCCTCGGATTCAACATGGGTGCTATCAATACCACGGTATGTATGGGTGCTTCCATAACTATGGCGAAGGGTGCTGCCGAGATGGGCATATTCCCCAGCATCGGAGTCATAGGCGACGGCACTTTCGGCCACAGC
>JAGCUZ010000008.1 GCA_017962615.1 Bacteroidales bacterium
ACCCGTTACACAAAAATCCCATCCAAATCACACCCGAATTTCACTTTCGCCATCCCCAAATTTCACCTCTGCCATCCCAAAATTCGACATCCGTTACACCCAAATTTCACCCCTAAACCAACTCAAATAAAGGGTACATTTAGAGAAGGTATAGAGATGATAAAGAGTTGGTCCCACCAACTCCTTATCAACTATATACTTACGATTTACGTTCTATATACCAAAATCGGGGTGTGTGCGAGTAAAAAATCGCATTGCAAAAGCACACATAACCAACACGTGTACAGCAATATACAATCAACATCGACACAAAACAGGCACCGATGGCGTATGCACGGCAATTTCGACTAAATTTCGACTAAAAATGATGCATCGCTGCGTAACTATTCGACTAAAAATAATGCATCGCCGCGTACCTAAAAATACACTCTGAGGGTGGTGTCAAAAGTGACGGCGCGAGGCAGTCGTTTACCGTTTGGCAAAGATGATGAAGGCCACGGCGGCGAGGATGAGGGCGATGCCGAGGGCGAGACGTGGACCGAAGGGCTCGCCGAAGACAAACACGCCTATGAGCACGGCGGTGAGCGGCTCCATGGCTCCCATGATGGCCGTGGCGGTGCTGCCCACATATTTGGCGGCATACACCATCAGGACAAGGGCAAAGATGGCAGGTACGAAGGCGAGCCACATGACGTAGAACCAGCTCGTACCCCCGTGCGGCACCTGCATCGGCGCACCCGACAGCAGCGAGTACACAAGCATGCCCACGGCACAGTAGGCCAGCACGTAGAAGTTAATCTTGAACGACGACATCTGCAGGCTGCCTTTGTCCATAACAATGATATACAAAGCGTAAGAGAGTGCCGAAGCAAGCACAAGCAGTACACCCAGAAGGGACAGCGCATTGGTGCCGTCGCCCCAATAGAGCAACAGGACGCCCACAAGCGAGAGCAGCACCGACACGACGGTGACCAGGCGCATTCGCTCCTTGAAAAACAGCGACATGATGACGGCCGTCATCACCGGATAGGTGAAGAGGATGGTTGAGGCCACGCCCGCAGGCATGTGCATAAAGCTGAGGTAGAGCGTGAGCGACGACACTATGAAGAGGAGCCCGAGGGCCGAGAGGGTGCGGAACTGTGGCCACGACACCTTTGGCGACTCGCGCCGCACCGCCATGACGAGTGCTATGATGAGCCATGCCAGCCCGAAGCGCCAGAAGAGCACGCTGCCGGTAGTCATTCCCTCGCCGTAGAGCTTAAGAGCACCCAGCGGGTTGGTGCCATAGCACACCGCAGCAGCTATGCCACAGACACTTCCGATGATTTTCTTTCTGTCCATACAGTGTGCAAAATTACGCTTTTAGCGGCTAATGCGCAAGTTTACACAGGCCAATGTTGATATCTTTTCACCAGCTCGGACGGGTATATTTATAAATATGCGTAATTTTGCATTCTGCAAACCCAGGGCAATGGAGAGTGTCATAAAGATAAAGAAAGGACTGGATATCAGCATCCAAGGCAGTGCCGCGCGCGAAGTGGCCGACGCCTTGGACATCAGCACCTACGCCGTATGCCCCGACGACTACGTGGGTTTCGAGCCCCGTCTGCTCAAAGCCGAAGGCGACGCCGTGGCGGCAGGCGAGGCCCTGATGAGCCACAAAGGCGACCCGCGCCTGCGCCTCTGCTCGCCCGTCAGCGGCACGGTACGCGCCATAGTGCGCGGCGCCAAGCGGCACATCGAAGCCGTGGTGGTTGAAACCGACGGCGACCAAACCTCACCCGCAGGCGACCCCATATCCGACAGCACCTCGCGCCAGGTCATAGTAGACGCCATGCTGCAAAACGGCCTCTGGGCCATGCTGCGCCAACGGCCTTTCGGCACTATGGCCAATCCCGACCTGAAGCCCAAGGGCGTCTTCGTCAGCTGTTTCGACAGCGCCCCCCTGGCACCCGACTACGACTTTGTGCTCCAGGGCCGCGACGACGACTTCGCCGCAGGCCTGCGCCTGCTGGCACGCCTGGCCGAAGCACCCGTGCACCTGGGTTTCCGCCCGAGGCAGAGGCTTGCAAGCCTGCCTCTGCCCGATGGCTGCAAGGCGCACCACTTCGACGGTCCCCACCCCGCAGGCAACGTCGGCACGCAGATAGCCCGCATCGACCCCATCAACAAAGGCGACACCGTGTGGACCGTCAACCTGCAGGATGCCGCCATCTTAGGCCATTGGGCACGTACCGGCCAGTACCGTCCCGAGAAGGTGGTGGCCTTTGCCGGTCCCACGGCGGCGCACCCGCAGTACTACCGCCTCATAGCGGGAGCCTGCATACAGCCGCTGACCACTCAGCAGCACGACGCCGACACCCTGCCACGGATACGTCATATCTCAGGCAACATACTAAGCGGCACACAGATAGCTCCGTCGGGCTTCCTCCATGCCCACGACAATATGATAAGCGTCCTGCCCGAAGGGTCGTACCACGAGTTTATGGGCTGGCTGCGCCCCGGCCTGCTCAAGTTTAGCGCCTCGCGCACCTTCCTCTCCGGCTTCCTGCCCGCCTCGGCGGCAAGACGCAGCGACAAGAGCGCACTGGGAGCCCTGCAGCGCCACCTGCGCTTCGACACCAACCTGCACGGCGGCGTACGCCCGCTGGTGTTCGGCGAACAGTGGGAACACCTCTTCCCCTTTGATATTTACCCCACCCAACTCGTAAAAGCCGCCGCCATAGGCGACATAGAGCTTATGGAACGCCTCGGCATCCTCGAGCTGGAGCCCGAAGACCTGGCACTGTGCGAGTTTGCCGACACATCGAAGACCGAGCTGCAGGCACTTATACGCCAAGGACTCGAACTAATACGTCTATCATCTCTATAACCTATACCTTTAACATGTCCCCCTCCACCGATAAAAAACCGCCGCTGCGCCGACTGATAGAGAGCCTGAAGCCCCACTTCAGCCAAGGTGGACGGTTTGCCTCGCTGGAGCGCACCTTCGAAGCCTTCGAGACCTTTGCCTACACTCCCGACACGGTGACGCGCAAGGGCAGCCACATACGCGACGCCGTCGACATGAAACGCGCCATGATTATAGTGGTCTTCGCCCTTCTGCCCGCACTACTCATGGGCATGTGGAACATAGGCTACCAGCACTACACGGCCGACATCGACTCGCTGGCACAGGCATCCTGCCTGATGCTGAGCGGCGGCGCCTTCGTATGGCACTGCTTCCTCTTCGGACTGGTGCGCATGCTGCCGCTTATAGCGGTGAGCTACATCGTTGGCCTCGTCATAGAGTTCACCTTCGCACAGCTGCGCGGACACGAGGTGAACGAGGGCTTTCTCGTCACCGGCCTGCTGATACCCATGATAGTGCCCGTCACCACGCCGCTGTGGCAGCTGGCCCTGGCCGTGGCCTTTGCCGTGATAATAGGCAAAGAGGTGTTCGGCGGCACCGGCATGAACTTCATGAACCCCGCCTTGCTGGCCCGCGCCTTCCTCTTCTTTGCCTACCCTAAGCACATGTCGGGCGACGAGGTGTGGATTGCCGCCAAGGCATGGGGCAACGATGCCATAACGGGTGCTACGCCGCTTGCCGAGCTGAAGGCAGGCGCCGACGTGCACTCGTGGTCCTACAGCCTGAGCGACCTGTTCTTGGGCGCCATGCCCGGCTCGTGCTGCGAGACCTCGACGGCGACCATACTCCTCGGCGGACTGCTGCTGGTGGTCACAGGCATAGCCTCGTGGCGCATCATCGTAGGCGTGCTGGCCGGAGGAGGCCTCATGGGACTGCTGTTCAACATAATCGGGGCCAACTCCTACATGGCCATGCCCTTCTACTACCACTACCTGCTTGGCGGCTTCATGTTCGGTGCCATATTTATGGCCACCGACCCCGTCACCTCGGCCCAGACCAACCCAGGACGCTGGATTTACGGAATGATGACGGGAGCCTTCGCCGTGCTGCTGCGCGTGGTGAACCCCGCATATCCCGAAGGCATGATGCTCAGCATACTGCTTATGAACTGCTTCGCACCGCTCATAGACCATTGCGTGGTGGGCGTCAACATACGTAAAAGACAAAGGCGCGCCCTGCGTGTACAACAAAAGGAGGGCAAGTCATGAAGAGCTACAGCAACCGATACGTGCTGATATACTCGGCCGTGCTGCTCGGTGCGGCGGCGTTGCTGCTGTCGGTTGTCGCCGTGACTCTTAGGCCACGGCAACAGCACAACGAGGATGTGGGGCGCAAGCAGATGATACTGCGTGCCGCAGGCATAGTCAGCACTGCCGAGAGCGCCGAGACGCTGTATGCCGAAAACATAAGCGAGACAAGCCTTGGCGAAGGCCTGCCAGCCTACCGCTACGGCGACAAGCATATCATAGCCCTGCACGGCAAAGGGCTGTGGGGACCGATATGGGGCTACATGTGCTTCGACAAGGAGTGGAACGTGTGCGGAGCCGTCTTCGACCACAAAGGCGAGACCCCCGGCCTCGGCGGCAACATAGCAACCGACGAGTTTGCCAGCCGGTTCATAGGCAAGAGCTGCGTTGACAGCACAGGCTTTGTACCCATAGCGCTCAAGAAGAGGGCCTCAAAAGAGTCGCGCCACGAGGTGGACGCCATAAGCGGCGGCACGATGACCAGCAACGGAGTGAGCGAGATGCTGCGCGAATGCCTGGAACCTTATAAAACCGCAATGACAAAGCAATACAGATGAAGAACCGACAACTCATAGTGATGCCGTGGCGCGACAACAACCCCGTGACCGTCCAGGTGCTGGGCATCTGCTCATGCCTTGCGGTGACGGCGCAGCTGAAGCCCGCCGTGGTGATGGCGGCAAGCGTAACGGTGGTGACGGCGCTGGCCAACCTTATCATATCGCTGATGCGCAACAGCATACCGCCACGCATAAGGATAATCGTGCAGCTTGTGGTGGTATCGACGCTCGTTGTAATTGTCGACCAAGTGCTTAGAGCCTACTTCTACGACGTGAGCAAGCAGCTGTCGGTCTTCGTGGGGCTTATTATCACCAACTGCATCGTCATGGGCCGATTGGAGGCTTTTGCCATGCACAACCCTCCCGTCCCCGCGCTGTGCGACGGCATAGGCAACGGCATAGGCTACAGCATAGTGCTTGTAATAGTGGGCACCACGCGCGAACTGCTGGGCAGCGGATGCCTGTGGGGCGTACCCGTTGTTGAGCACACCGGGCTGTACAACATAGGCTACGAAGACAACGGCCTGATGCTAATGCCGCCCATGGCGCTCATCGTCGTGGGACTGCTCATCTGGGCACAGCGCAGCAAGAACAAGAAACTACAGGAGTCCTGACAGTTATGGAATACGTCAACATATTTATAAAATCGGTCTTTGTCGACAACATGATCTTCGCCTTCTTCCTCGGCATGTGCTCGTACCTTGCCGTATCGAAGACCGTGAAGACCTCGCTGGGACTCGGCGTTGCCGTCACCTTCGTGTTGTGCGTCACCGTGCCGGTCAACTGGATAATTAACCGCTACCTGCTGGCCCCGGGCGCGCTGGCATGGCTGTCGCCCAAGCTGGCCGATGTCGACCTCACATTCCTCAGCCTCATAGTATTCATAGCCACAATAGCCGCCATAGTGCAGATAGTTGAGATGGTAGTTGAGCGCTACAGCCCGTCGCTGTACAACTCGCTCGGCATATTCCTGCCGCTGATAGCCGTGAACTGCGCCGTGATGGGCGGCTCGCTCTTCATGCAGGAGCGCAACTACAGCAACCTGGGCGAGGTGTTCGCCTTCGCCCTCGGCAGCGGCGGCGGATGGCTGCTGGCAATAACCGCCATAGCCGCACTCCGCGAGAAGTTGCGCTACTCGCACATACCGCCAGCCCTTAAAGGCGTTGGCATAACATTCATAATCACAGGTCTCATGGGGCTTGCCTTCATGGGCTTCATGGGAATAGACCTCTAACCTGACACCACCGCAATGACCGCCATAGCATCACTCGCCGTAAGCCTCACACTGCTGCTCCTCGTAGGGCTGCTGCTTGTTGTACAGAACAAGCTTGCCCCGCATGGCGACGTCAGTGTCACCATCAACGAAGAGCGCCAGCTGACCGTGGAGGCTGGCAGCACCCTGGCCAACGCCCTCGGAGCTGAAGGCATACATCTGCCGTCGGCCTGCGGCGGCAAGGGCAACTGCGGGCAATGCCGCTGCCGCATAGTGAAAGGCGCAGGCGAGGCGCTGCCGATAGAGAAGAACTTCTTCAACCGCAAGGAAGTGGCGCAAGGATGGCGGCTCGGCTGCCAGACCAAGGTGCGCGGCGACATGGCCATCGCCATGCCGCAGTCGGTCCTCAACGCCAAGGAGTACGAGTGCACGGTGGTGTCGAACCGCAACGTGGCAACGTTCATCAAAGAGTTCAAGGTGGCCCTGCCACCCGGCGAACATATCGACTTCACTCCGGGCAGCTACGCACAGATACACATACCCGCATTCGACGTGCGCTATGCCGACTACGACCGCGAGCTTATCGGCATCAAATACCTGCCCGCATGGGAGAAGATGGGCCTCTTCGGCCTGCGCTGCAAGAACAGCGAGCCCACGGTGCGGGCCTATTCCATGGCCAACTATCCCGACGAGGGCGACATCTTCATGCTCACCGTACGCATAGCCACCCCGCCCCTAAAGCCCGACCGCAGCGGCTTCCTCAACGTGAACCCCGGCATAGCATCGTCCTACATCTTCTCGCTACGCCCCGGCGACAAGGTCACAATGACAGGCCCCTTCGGCGAGTTCCACGTGGAAGCCAACGACACGGAGCGCATCTGGGTCGGCGGCGGTGCTGGCATGGCACCCCTGCGCTCGCAGATAATGCACCTCACACGCACGCTGCACGACCGCAGCACCCCCATGCACTACTTCTACGGCGCACGCGCGCTGGACGAGGTGTTCTACCTCGACGACTTCCTTACGCTACAGAAAGAGTTCGGCAACTTCCACTTCCATCTGGCCCTCGACCGTCCAGACCCCTCTGCCGACGCGGCCGGCGTGGAATATACCCCGGGATTTGTGCACCAGGTGATGTACGACACCTACCTCTGCAACCACCCATGTCCCGAAGACATCCACTACTACATGTGCGGACCCGGTCCCATGAGCAACGCCGTAACGGCCATGCTCGACAACCTCGGCGTGCCGCCGCAAAACATAAGCTACGACAACTTCGGAAACAACAATTAGTTTTAAGTTATAAGTTTTAAGTGGCTGGCGCATCTAATTAACATCAAACATATCAACGTATCAACATATCAACACAATAACATGAAGAAAAACATAGCATTGGTAATGGGAGGATTCTCCGGCGAGCACGACATCTCGATAAACAGCGGCTGCCAGGTTTACGACTCGCTCGACCACGAGAAATACAACATCTACAAGATTGTCGTCGAGCGCGAAGGCTGGTATTGGCTGACCGACGACCAGCTTCGCCGCCCCGTCAACCGCCACGAGTTCACCGTCGTCGACGGCAGCCGCGAGGTGCACTTCGACCTGGCCTTCATCCTCATCCACGGCAACCCTGGCGAGAACGGCGTCCTGCAAGGCTACTTTGACCTCTTGGGCATCCCCTACACCACCTGCGGCTTCTACACCTCCGCGCTCACCTTCAACAAAGGCTACTGCAACCCCGTGGTCAAAGGCTTCGGCATCGTCAGCGTGGCCAAATCACTGATGATACACGGAGACCAGCCGCACTCCGCCGAGACAATACTCAGCGAACTCTCGCTGCCGCTCTTCGTAAAGCCTGCCTCGGGCGGCAGCAGCGTAGCCACCACCAAGGTGAAAGAAGCCTCGCAGCTCGAGGCCGCCATCGAAGAGGCACTGCAGGAAGACTCCTCCGTGCTCGTCGAAGAGTTCATCCAAGGGCGCGAGTTCGACTGCGGCGTCTTCAAATCAACCGACAAGAAATATGTCTTCCCCGTCACCGAAATCATCCCCAAGGGCGGCCATGAGTTCTTCGACTACAAAGCCAAATACGAAGGCTTTAGCGACGAGGTGACACCCGCCGAGGTCGACGAGAACATAAGCCAGCACATCCAGGAAGTCTCCTCCAAGCTCTATGACTTGCTCGACTGCCGCGGCGTGGTGCGCTTCGACTACATCTACAACACCGCCAAAGACGAGCTCTTCTTCCTCGAAGTCAACACCATCCCCGGCCAGAGCGCCGAGAGCATAGTGCCCAAGCAGGCACGCGCCATGGGCATCACCCCCAGCCAGCTCTACGAGATGGTAATCCAAACAGCCCTAAATTAGTTATAAGTTTTAAGTGGCTGACGCGATTTTAATTCTTAATTTTTAATTTCTTAAAATGTTATTTGAAAACACCATAGTAGGTCCCATCCACAGCCGCCGTCTCGGCAGTTCACTGGGCGTCAACCTCCTGCCTCTCAAGCACAAACACTGCTCCTACGACTGCATCTACTGCGAATGCGGTTGGAATAAAGAGTCCGAGCGCCAGCCCATGCAGTATTCCACTCCCGACGAAATCGCCTCGCAGCTCGAACAGCGTTTGCAGGCGCTCGTCGCCAGTGGTGCGGTTGTCGACTCCTTCACCTTTGCCGGCAATGGCGAGCCCACACTCTATCCCCATTATCCCGAGGTGGTCGACGTCGTCATCGCCATGCGCGACAAATACTATCCCTCGGCCAAGACCACGCTCCTCACCAATGCCACACAACTCTTTCGCCCTGAGATTTTCAATGCCGTGCATAAACTGGACAATCCAGTGCTCAAGCTCGACTGTGGCACCCCCCGCATGCGACAGCTCATCAACCGCAACAACGACTTGGGCTGCAGCTGGGAGCAACTCATTGACGGACTTGTCGCAATGGGTTCAGACGGCATCATTCAGACACTTTTGTTCGACGGAACGTGCGACGGTGAGATAATAAGTAATATCATTGATTCAGAGTTTATTCCATACATAGACCTATTAAAGAGGATAAAGCCGAAATACGTAATGTTGTATGCACTCGACCGTGCAACACCCGAAAAATCGCTGCGAAAGCTCACTGTCGACGAACTGGAACAATATTCCCAAAGAATTAAGAAAGAGGGAATTGAGACAAAAGTATACGGATAAAACAAAAATAAATTTTGCCAATTCCAAAAATCTTTGTAATTTTGCAGCCGATTTCCCATCCTAAGAAGGCAATAGGAGATGCATAAAAAGGTCGTTTGGCCGAGGGGCTAGGCACAGGTCTGCAAAACCTGCTACTCCGGTTCAAATCCGGAAGCGACCTCAAGAAAAGAAATCCATGACGGATTTCTTTTTTTTGTGTATATTTGCAATACGCACCAACACGCCAAGCATTATCAAACGCTATGAGAATCAACAAACAATACAAAGTAAGGGCTGTCGCTGGCGAGAATATTATACTTATTCCGGGCAACAAAACAGGCGACATGACAAAAGTAGCAGCCTTGAACGACACCTCATTGTTCCTGTGGAACAAATTGAACGACCGTGACTTTACGATACAGGACGCAGCCAACGCCCTCACAGAAGCTTATGACACAGACGATGCCACCGCAAGACATGACGCCGAGGCATGGATTAACCAACTGAAGGATTTAGGTATCATTGAATAACATAACCTACAATATAGCAGGCCATACATGGGTCGTTGAGGGAGATGTGGAGAAAGAGACGCTCCGCAGCTTGCCTGGATTCTCAATATTCGAGACTCCTACGACTGTCGACTTGCATGAAGCACCTTGGAGACTCTCTTTCCGTGGTGATAAAGCCTCGCACAGAGAGCTGACCACCTTCTGGAACAGTTGCAAAGTGCTGTATACCTTTGACCTTGAGCCAAAGACATCACACTGCAGCTTTGGACGCACGGCAGCATTCTACGGGTTTACAATCTGGGATGACAACCCTGCCATCCCTCCTATAATAATGCGGGTTAGTCCTGACGGCATGGTTGAGAGCACAGAGGCCTCGCAGCCGCAACTGCTTAAGTTCGCCCTCTGGATGGCTTTCGGCCTTATCGGCGCACCGCAAGGATTGCTTCCCGTCCACTCTTCCACCATCATTCACAACAACAAAGCAGTGCTGTTTCTTGGCGAATCAGGCACCGGCAAAAGCACACATACAGCGTTGTGGACCAAATATATACCTAGCTCACGGCTACTCAACGACGACAGTCCCATACTTGCAACAGCGGCCTCCGGCGAGCCGGTGGTGTGGGGCTCACCGTGGAGCGGAAAAACGCACTGCTACCACAATGAATGCGTAACCATAGCCGCCATTGTCAGACTGTCGCAAGCCCCTGCAAACAGGATACACCGGCTTGACACGCTCTCGGCCTTCACAGCCCTGCACCCCTCCTGTCCACCAGCCTTTGCACACGACAGCCGTTACACCGACTATGTAGTGGAAATAATCTCAAAGACAGTGGACAAGATACCGTTCTACCATCTGGAATGCCTCCCCGACGAGGCAGCTGCCGTTTTGTGCGCCAACACCATATACGGATGCTGAAGATACCCAACGAAATAGTGTTTGAGGAAGTGACAAGCCGCATAGAACGCGGCGAACCTGTAGTCATAAACTTCGTTGGCAACAGCATGGCTCCCATACTACGGAGCGGAAAGGTAAAGATACGTCTGATACCCATAGCCGGAGACCGCCAGCCAAAGCTGCACGACGTTGTTCTTTTTCGGTACGCCGGACGGCACATACTACACCGCATTGTCAAAGTTGACAACGAGCAATACACCATGCAGGGCGATGCCTGCATAGGGTGTGAGAAAGTAATGCGCAAAGACATCGTGGCACTGCTTGACGCCGTGATATACCCCGACGGGCACGAGGTCAGCACCCAAAGCAACAAATGGCGCCGCAAGTCGGCACGTTCGTTGATGATAAAAAACATACGAAATACAGCCATAAAACTATTCGGCAAACAACAACGCCGATGGGAATCAGTACTCTATATAGTCTTGCTGCTGTTCCTCATGTGGGCACCACTCAACGGTGTTGGCATCGACTTGAACAACTTCGTATTCGGCATCAGAGCCGACCATCTGATACACTCGTCGGTATACATACCTGCAGCCCTCTTCCTCATGGACTGGTGCAAAAAGCGTAAAATCCTGACTTACATAGCGAGTATATTGCTTGGCATCACGACCGAGACAGTGCAGCACCTCCTCCCCTACCGAGGCTTTGACATAAACGACATGGCGGCTAATTTCATAGGCGCGTCGTTAGGCTGGGCAATAATATTCTTGTTCATTCATAAGAGCAACAATACCAGGCTTTAAACATATACTGGCACAAACTTTTCGCATAAAAGTTCTGCCATATCCATTTTTTTTTGTACTTTTGTAGGCTGTTAAAAGTGCCTCAACAAACCGTTCACCACATAAAACACCGCATACAAATGACTGACACGCTAGTGATTACCCCGACGTACAACGAAAAAGAGAATATCGAAAAAATCATTCGGAAAGTCTTCTCTTTAGACAAGGAGTTTCACATGCTCATCGTAGAAGACAACTCGCCCGACGGCACTGCCGATATCGTGAAAAACCTGATGCAGGAATTTCCCGACAGACTTTTTATCAAAGAGCGTAAAGGCAAACTGGGACTGGGCACCGCCTATCTCGACGGGTTCCGCTGGGGATTGGAGCACGGCTACGAATACATGATAGAGATGGATGCCGACTTTTCGCACAATCCCGACGACCTGCCAAGGCTATACGAGGCCTGCTCGAGCGGGAAAGGCGACGTTGTGGTAGGCTCACGCTATGTAGGCGGCAAGATATCGGTAGTCAACTGGCCCATGGGGCGCCTGCTGATGAGCTACTATGCCTCCAAATATGTACGCACCATTACCGGCATGAAGGTATGCGACGCCACCGCAGGATTCGTATGCTACAGCCGCCGCGTATTGGAACGCATGAAACTCGACAAAGTAAAATTCGTAGGCTACGCATTTCAGATAGAGATGAAATATACCGCAACACGTCTGGGATTCAATATCTACGAAGTACCCATCATCTTCACCGACAGGGTGCTCGGCTCATCCAAGATGAGCATGAAAATATTCAAGGAGGCCTTCTTCGGCGTATTCAACCTTCGCATGCGTAATTGGAAAAGATACTAACCGATCACTTCACAATCAAAACCCGACTCAAAGGAACCATGAAAAAAGCATTGTTTTTTGTAATAGCTATAAGTGCCGTCATCTGCGTATCGGCACAAAACAAGATACTATCATCCAAGCAGCTGATGGATCGCGACCTCTATCCTGCCCACCCTATGTGGGACTTTCAGTTTGTTGGCAACACCGACCAGATAGCCTACATAAAAGACTCCACCCTTTACGTTGGCCCAGCCGATGCGCCGAAACCCTGCATCACTTTGGGTGAGCTGAACCGGGCTCTACTGTCATCAGTAGAAAACACATTGAGCAGTATGCCGCGCCTGCAGTTCATCGACGACAAAACCTTCAAATTCATCGTCGCAGGCAACTTGATGACATACAACATAAGCACTCGCAAAATCACCAAACTTCTCACATACAACATACACTCCAAGAACGTAGACATAGCTCCCGGCCTTGACAAGTTCGCCAGAACGAGAAGCAGCAACCTGTACGTCAGCTGCAACGGAAAGACCTTTGCCATCGAGGAGGACAGCCCCGACGTCGTCATTGGACAGTCGGTACACCGCAACGAGTTCGGCATCGAAAAAGGCACGTTCTGGTCGCCCAAAGGCAATCTGCTGGCGTTCTATAAGATGGACCAGTCGATGGTAACCGACTATCCTTTGGTCAACACCACGTCGCGCATAGCACGTGTACAGCCGTTCAAGTACCCCATGGCCGGTATGAAGAGCCACGAGGTAACTATCGGCATATACAATCCCGACAGTGCAAGCGTCATTTACCTGCAATCGCGCAAGAACGAGTCGGTTGAAGAATGCGAGAACTACCTCACCAACATAACCTGGAGTCCGAACGAGAAATTCCTGTACGTTGCAAAAATCAACAGAGCGCAGAACCACATGTGGCTTGAGCGCTACAACGCCGCCACAGGCGAACTCGACGGAGTATTGTTCGAGGAAGAGAACCCAAGATACGTTGAGCCGGTCGAAGGACTGTATTTCCCACCCAACCACGAAGAGAGGTTCCTCTGGCTCAGCATGCGCGATGGCTACAAGCACATATACCTATACCGTACCGACGGCACACTGCTGCGTCAACTCACCTCGGGACCTTATGAGGTGGAAGGCATCATAGGCTTCGACAGCAAAGGCGACCATGTGTTTGTCTATGCCAACAAGGACAATCTGGCCGGTAGGGCAGCATACAAAATCAACATTCGCAACGGCGAAATGACACGCATAACACCCAGCGAGGGCACACACAGCGTCGTGGTCAATGCCGCCGGCAACCTGTTTATCGACACCTATAGCAGCACCGACACGCCAGCCAAAACCGTTGTGCTCGATGCAAAAGGACGCACCGTCAATACCATCTACGACTCGCCCAACCCCTTGGCGGACTACGCAATGCCAGGCATCAAGCTTGGCACCATCAAAGCCGCAGACGGTAAAACCGACCTCTACTACCGTCTCATCACACCGCCCAATATGGAGAAAGGCAAGAAATACCCCACATTGGTTTATGTGTACGGCGGTCCTCACTCGCAACTCGTCACCGACAGCTGGATGGCGGGCGGAAACCTCTATTTCACATTCCTCGCCCAGCACGGCTACGTCGTCTTCACCCTCGACAACCGTGGCACCGACAACCGAGGCTTCGAGTTTGAGAGTTGCATACACCGCCAGCTTGGCACCGTGGAAATGGCCGACCAGATGGAAGGTGTGAAGTTTCTCAAAAGCCTGCCTTATGTCGACCCCAACCGTATGGGCGTGGAGGGCTGGAGCTTCGGTGGTTTCATGACCATAACCATGAAACTTGCCCATCCCGAGGTGTTCAAAGTGGCCTGTGCCGGCGGCCCCGTGATAGACTGGAAATGGTACGAAGTGATGTACGGCGAACGCTACATGGACACGCCTATGGAGAACCCCACGGGCTACGAAAACAACTCACTGATTAACAAAGCCGACCAACTCCAAGGGCGTCTCCTTGTGATTCACGGTGCCGAGGACAACACTGTTGTGTGGCAGAACTCCATCGAGTTTATCGAGGCATGCATAAAAGCCGGTAAACAGGTCGACTACTTCATCTATCCTCACCACGAACACAACGTAAGAGGCCCCGAACGGGTGCATCTCTACGAGAAAATGTTCGACTACTATGAGTCTTTCTTATAGTCCATACGTCAAACACCTCAGACCGGCAGCACTTATCGTCATGATGCTGTTGTCGGCAGTATGCCTGCATGCACAGCAGTCCGAGGTACGACGACTATACGCCGAGGCTTTCAAACTGCAAGGTGAATACAAAAGCGACGAGGCCATAAGCCGTCTGCACCGCCTAATGTCCATCGACAGCACCTGTGTGGCGGCCTACAACTTGATGGGATATATATACGAAGACAGCTTCGCCGACTTCGATACCGCCCTGTACTACTACAGGAAAGCCTTAGCCATCAAACCCGACTATGCGAAAGTTTATATCAACATAGGACACCTCCACTACCTGCAGATGCACTACGACACGGCTCTTGTATACATCAATAAAGCCATCAAATACGACAGCAACTATGCCGATGCCTACTTCAATTTAGGCTGGATATACAACAGCAAGAACAACCTTGCGCAATCCATACACTGCTTCCGCAAAGCTGCACGCATGGGCTCGGAAGCGGCACAGCAATGGCTCGAAAGCTATGGTTACGGATGGGGCGACGAAGAAGACACTATACCGCCTCAAAACACATCAACCATACAGAAGTTCGAGCGGACAAAGCCCAAAACCATCTCCATTGATTATTAACAACACACACAAGCAATCCATGTTTACAGGAATCATAGAAAAGACGGCCAAAGTGGTCAACATCGAGAAAGAGCAGAGCAACTACCACTTCACCTTGGAGGTGGACTTCGCCGACGAATTAGCCATCGACCAAAGCATGGCCCACGACGGCTGCTGCCTCACCGTAGTTAAAGTCGATCGCAACAAAAGACAATATGTCGTAACAGCCATGAACGAGACTATGCTCAAGACCAACCTATCCACTTGGCACATAGGCACCGAGGTCAACGTCGAGCGCTCCATGCGTATGGACGGCCGCTTCGACGGCCATATCGTGCAAGGCCACGTCGACCAGACTGCCACCTGCACCGACGTAATCAACGACAACGGCAGCTGGCGCTACTTCTTCAAATACGACTACGACGACGAGAAGAAGAACATCACAGTCCCCAAAGGCTCTATATCAATCAACGGCGTGAGTCTCACAGTGGTTGATTCAACAAAGGGCACTTTCTCTGTGGCCATCATTCCTTACACCCATCAAGTAACCAACTTCCACAACATAGAGAAAGGCACCGTGGTAAACATCGAATTCGATGTCTTCGGCAAATACGTGCAGCGCCTGCTTGAACAATATCTTGCCGACAGCAAATAACGGCCCCCTACGTCCTCGAATCTCATCGGTGCAATCCAAGCCTCGCCTGCCACTTTTAAAGTGCTGACGAGGCTCTTTTCGTTGCTTATCAGCCATACATGTCAACAAAAGAAGAGAGTCCGACATAGCGCCGGACTCTCTTCTAAAACTTAATCTCCTATAGAGGGGTATTATTCCACCTCAAAAGGATATTGGTATTTCACCGAATATTTGCCAGCCTCGGTCTGCTCACCGACGCACACGCGGATATACATCTTGCCCGGGTCGTAGATTTCGGGACGCTGGTAGGCGCTAACATTGGCGGCACCGTGCACCTCGATGACGTAGCCTTCGTTCTCGAGGACGGAGGCGGACTCAGCAAAGGCTGTCTCGGCGGGCAGTTTCTTGATTGAGCTGAGGGATTTGGCCTTGCCGGCATCGGCTATAACTGCGTTGTTGCGGCAAACCGTGGAACCGGGGAAGAGACCTGCCAGGTCGGAACGGGGGTTGGTGGCGACACCTTCAACGACGAGCTTGCCGTCGCTCAGGAGGATACGCACGCCGACAGGATAGGCGGCCTGCGGGTCGTTCTGATGTACGATCTCTATAGGAGTCGTAGCTGTAAGCTCTGCGGTCTTATACTCAAGACCGTCTTTGTCGTCTTTGTCCTTGGCGCAGCCCACAGTACCGAGGGCCAAGACCGCTGCCATTGCAATAGCAAAAAAATTACGTTTTTTCATGATACTTGTTTATTTGTTGGATTTTCTTTTTGCAAAAGTACGAATATTTTTTATATCTAAAACAAAAAAATTACACCACCAACCATTATTACCTATTTAACAACAACTTACATTATACACAAACAATCCTATAGAACCATATTTCAGCTCCTGAACCATCATGGCACAGGGTCATATCCCGAGCCTCCCCATGGGTTGCATCTTAAAATACGTTTCAGTGCAAGCCATCCACCCTTCAACGGGCCATGCTTTGTTATTGCCTCTATCGCATACTGCGAGCAGGTTGGCGTATAGCGGCATGCAGCAGGGGTGAGCGGCGAAATGCACACCTGGTAGAACCTTACCATCAGAATCATTGCCTTTGCCACAAGTTTCTTCATGCTTTCGCCTGTATTTCTTCCACAATCGACCGCTCAAGCAGTACCACCATCTTCTCATAGCGCTGCATCAGCATTTCATAGTCGAGAATTTCATTATGGAAATAACTGATAGCCATAATCATGCCAATTCCTTTGTCATGCAATGCGGCGTACAGTTGCGGCTTACGCTGCCTGTAGCACTCGCGCACAAGACGCTTCACTCGGTTGCGGTCGACGGCATTGTGGAATTTGCGTTTCGACACGCTTATCAATACCTGTGCCTGAGCCGGCAACGCCGACTCGTCGCATGCCATCCAATACACGCTGAAAGGGAATATTCTCAGCCTGTTGCCAGTGGTATATAGTTCGTCTATGAGTTTATTGCTGCACAGCCGTTCCTGCTTGCCGAAACTATAGATGCCTTTGGCCACTGCTGCGCTGCTTTGAGGAAACACTATGCCTGGGTGTTCGTCTCGGTGGGGTTCGCCGCAACGCCCTCCTGTCCCAGAGCTGCAAGGCGTTCGGCCTCCTTGCGTGCCTTCTCAGCCGCACGGGCTGCTCTCTTGGCTGCCGAGCGGGCCTTCTTCTCCTCCATAAGCTGACGATACTTGGCTTTGCTTGTAAACACCGACTTCGTCTTCTTCACACCGTTGCCCTTTGCCGACATCGACGAAACTCCGGCACGTCCTCTCATCGCCTTGGTCGACGACGGCTTGCTGCTTATAACCGGGTCTTGCTGCTTGCCGAGGATGAAGTTCTCTATCGCCATAGCCATCGAAGGCGACGACTTGGTGGGTGCCGCCACGGTCAGCTTGATACCTGCGGCGTTGAGGGCCGCATGGGTCGAGCTGCCAAAGGCTGCTATCATTATCGACTTATCCTTTATGTCGGGGTAATTCTGCAACAAGGCGCGTACTCCTATCGGCGAAAACACAGCTACCATGTCGAAATCCTCAAGGTTGATGTGTTTCATATCCTTCGGAACAGCCCTGTACAGCGGGGCTTTGGTGTATTTGTATTTTGCCTTGTCCAACAGTTTGGTGTACTCTGTCTGCTTCTCGTCCGAACAGGGAAACAGGAACTTCTCCTCTCTGTGCTTCGACATAACCTCCAGCAGGTCGGCAAAATACTGCTGTGTGCCAAAGAATATCTTACGCTTGCGATATTGTATGTAGTTCTGCATGTACAGCGCTATAGCCTCTGTCGAGCAGAAATATTTCATCTTCTCGGGAACGCTCTCTCTCAACTCCTTAGCCATCCTGAAGAAATGGTCAACAGAATTCTTGCTGTTAAAGATGACCGCCGTGTATTCGGCAAAATGGATTCTCGTCTTCCTGAACTCGGATGCCGATATGCCTACTATATCAAAAAACTTGAAAAAAGTAAGTTCAACATTGTGGTTTACTTTCAGATTTCGGTACGGTGAATTCTCAAAATCTACTGGTTCTGGCTGTGAAATCAAGATTTTTCTAACTTTCATCCCCAACGTTAATTAATGCGTAATATATTGGTTCTCTATGATATAAATGCCTTATATATAATAAGTATGGGCACTGTTTCGAGAATGCAAAGATAATAAAATAAATACAAATAGCGGTGAATGGAATTTGTTAAAATGATATACACCCCTCTGATAATCCGCAACACGAAGAAGACGCCAATGATTATCAGCGACACTTTCACCATGGGCAACTGCAAGCCGTTTGAACCGTAAAACAGCAGGAACAGCAACGGCATCAGCAACATGCCGGCCATCATCTGGTACACACAGTTATTGGTTACATAAAGCGCTGTCGAATCGGAACAGTCATAGGTACTTCCGAGCAGTTGTGTAAGCCCGTTGCGCAGCATAACGAACACTATCAGCCCACACGACAGCAACAGGTAGTTGACCACCGGTGCCCTGTGCGGCAGCACTATCGACAGCCGCCCGAGGCAATACATTGTAAGCATCCCCACCTCAAGCAAATATATGAACGTGGCAGCAAACACGCTACCCGCACGCTTCATACCGCTTTCGCGAATGATGCGGTCAAGCCTTCTCTGCGAAAACATGGCCACAAACAGGTCGACCACGCGCAGATGCCGTTGGTTCAGGAATATGCTCAACAGTGTGGCTATCGCCAGCAGACACAGGAATATCCAATCGGCAGTACCACTTGCAAACCGCTCAACAAAATCGCCTCCTGTGGCTTGCAGCGAGTGGTTTTCGAACAGACTCGGCCGACACACATCCCTGCACGCATTGGTCGACGCAAATATCGAATCCAAGTCGAACAAAGGTTCCACAGTCTCTGCAACCTCCGGCACTTCACAGCTGTCAGGCCTAAGAATCAACGGACTGTATTTCAAGGTGTCGGTCATAAACTAATCGATAACTACTATTTTGCCTACAACACATTTATCCTGGCATTGTGCCACGACATAATACACCCCACAACGCAACATTGCGGTCGAATATTGCGTTGCCGTAGCATTTATTGTTTTCCGCGGCTCCCATACCGCCATTCTGCCCTGATTGTCAAACAATAGCATACTTTCCCATCTGCTGTCGGCAGACACCGCCACGTCATCGCCCCTTCTCACCGGATTAGGCCATACCGTCAACCGGCCATCTACGGCAGGCTTCTCCGCCTGCGTAATACCGACAAGTGCTGTGTCACTGTTGCCATACCCAACCGCGGCATCGGCATAGCGGCATAGTGGGAACCTGATGTCGTCAATCCACGCACAATCGTCGCCATCGCTGCCATAATCATCCTTCTGGTAACGCCACATAACCCTGTGTATTCCAGCGTCGATGGTCAACGCCGCTTGCGTCCAGTCATTTATCCCCGACCAACTGCCTGCCACGGCATCGTCTATGTAACACACCAGCTTGTCACGGTTCCGTTCGCTCGATGTCTTTACCCAGAAAGTCAGGCTGTCGGCGACGCACACGTCGAGTTCTATGCTCAAATCCGACACCTGCTTGTCGTTTATTGCGGCCGAGCGTGCCGCATGAACATGCACGGTATCAACACTGTCGATAGTCCACGGATGCGGTGCTCTGGTATTCCAACCGTAAGCGCCGAAGTCGCCACGCTCAAATGTCTCCACATCGTAGCCTGCAACGAAATAGGCCGTCGCTTCGGCAGCAACACCCCTGCAACGCCATTCCACCCTTACCTCCAGTCCCCGCAATGTATCGTCAGTATGCACAGGCAGTTGCAGCAATGCCGTACTGTCTGCACCCAAGCCAACAATACACGCCGGCAACGTGCCGCCGCCTGTAAAACGGCCGCCCGTCGGCAGATTAACGTCAACCAGCACGCTGTCAACAACGGTCTCGCCGTCGTTATTCATCTCTATCCGCAACATGTAGTCACGCCCTGCATGGATGCGTCGTGCCGCGTCGCCATTGCTCTCAACAAGCGTGATGCGAGGCTCCAATGCAACGCCATTCAGTGCAACAATGTGGTCATGGCTCCAATATTGAACAGCACCGTCGTCGGCAATGCTTCTCAGTTCCAACACGCTACCGCGCAGCACGCGCCTCAGCCGCGCCTCCAGCACACGCTGGCCATGCGGCGGCAGACTGTCAATAACAGTGTATGGCAACACCGTGTCACCCTCTGCCGTAAACAGCGCCACACGGTGCCCCATTATGGTATCGCGTCCGTAGTTGCGCCAAGCAATGCACAACACCTCCGCCGCACTGTCGCGCCACCCTATCCTTTCCACTGCCAGCCGTCCGCCGTTGGGCTCTACCGGCACGACCTTGCACACAGCCGGCGCACAGCCTTGCATGGTGGCCGTAAGTGTAAGCGTGTCAGCGCCGACAGGTGTCGTGGTTATGACCGTTCCCTTGCCTGTGCTGTCGATATATGTGCAGCCAAGCAGTGAGCCGTTCTGCACGGCTGCCACGCGGGCACCTGCACGGCCCCTCACGGCTATGCTGTCGCCACCCTGCATTGGAATGCCGTAGGCAGTCAGCGGCATGGCCGACACGCCGCCTACGCGTGGCATCAGAAACGGGTCGCCCAACAAATTGTATATCTCCCAATAATATGCGTCGTACGGCGAGCCGTAACGGCTCACGGCGAAGTTGCCCGCAGCAAGTATCTGCCCCTGACACACCGCCTGCTCGGCGAAAGGCTCTCCGTGGCGGTGCGCCATGCGGTCGTAGGCTCCCATGTTGGCGGCGAAATACGACGGATGCGCCGACACCCTTTGCCCGCCTACGGCCCAGTAGTAGTCCTCCTCCCACAACGTCTCGCTCGCCGCTCCTATCACGCCTATGGCGCCGCCACCGGCTTTGCGCAGCAGGTGCTCACCCATGCAGTCGCTCCCAACCTGGTTCGACAGGCAGCAGTTGTTAACCACAAAAGCATAGCGTCCGTTGGCCTCCATGCTGTCAACCATCGCGCCTGTCAGCGTGGGATTCAGCCATCCCTGGGTGGTGCAGTGCGCGCTGTAGGCCACCAGGCCCTGTCCCCGCTGCATGATGGTGCTGATCTGCGGCAGCAGGCTGTCCGATGCCGGATTGTAGAAACAATGGGTGTCGACAGCCGACGGACCCATGGCGAACAATTCTCCAAGGTAATTCACAAAGCCGTTGGTCACATCAACGGCAGGGTCGCGCAGTTCGCGGCCAGCAACCAGCAGGGCCTCGCGCATATACGCGGTGTCAATGCCCTCCAACAGCTCATACGCCAACGTTTTGGCCACCACGCCACGCAGTTCCGACGTGTCGCTCACCGACAGACGCCCCACCAGCATCTCTGGCAAATAATCGCCCGTAAACTCTCCATAGTAAAGGTCGGTCCTGTACGATGGCAGCCCGCTCGGCCTGTGGCGGCACGGCCACAGCGGAATCTGCATGGCGTCGCCCGCCAGCAGCACCATCGACGGTGCCTTGCGCACACCGTCGGCATCCCTGTATCTTTGCGCCAGCCATGCGGCGATGGCCGCACTCTCACAATACTCGGCATTGAAGTAATACTCAACCACATCCGTACCCGTCTGCCTATGCCATTGCACCAAAGGCTGCAACAGGCTACGGTACGCCGCAGGTGCCACCAGCGCCATGCACTCGCGCCCGTCGCCCCCGGCCATTACATTGCTATAGATATTGCCGTTCGACAGCTGCTTCATGAACGGTATGAAAACATCGCTATGCAGCCGTCGCCACTCGGCGATAGAGGCATCCATGTCGGCACCGTCGAAATGCACCGTGCCTGCCACACGCGAATGCAGCACCTTGCCTTGCACGCCATGTGTTACGGGCCACACCGTCAACCGTGCCACGCGCACACCTCTCATCACTCCTATCTCTTCCACTGTCACAGGCTCTTTTAGACTGTTCACGGCAATGCCGGCCTCACGGCCGTCGCCTTTCCAGTGCGACCGCCTTATGCCGTAATACGGCTCACGTAACGGCTCTGTAGCATCCTCCTCTATCTCCACACGCAGCCGCGCTCCCTCGGGCACCGCCAGCAGCATGCAATGCATGCCCGACAGTGCGCTGTCGGCATCGCCCCACACTTCCCATTCAAACCCCACATGGCTCCATGCGCTCTCAGTAACCTCCAAGCGTGCCCCTGCGGCCAACTGAGCCCTCACGCCCATTCCGCACAGCAGCAGCAACGCTATAATATACAAGCACTTGAAACGCATATCGCAATACTCTAACAGCATTGCAAAATTACGAAAAAAAACTCACATGTCCGCACCCAAAATACTCTCCGGCGCACACGCAACACGAAACAGCATAGGCTGATGATGATAAACAGACACCATAGCCCACGCTCCTAATCAGCACCACAACAACCTGCCATACGCCACACGGCAATCACAAAAAGATGCCACTATAAAACCGTATCAAATAACAATCAAAACAACCCGTTTTTCCACCCCTCGAAAGCACCGATTTTGACTAATTTTTGGTAAATCGTAAGTATATAGTTGATAAGGAGTTGGTGGGACCAACTCCTTATGTACTCCTTATATACTTTTTACCTTCTTTTTATCAGGTTTGGATGCACTGCCGCTATGAGGCAAAACAATGGTCATCGAGACCTGCATCCTCTTTACAAGTCAACGTGTACAGATGCCTGGGAGAAGCTTTTCCGAAGGCATCAAAGACGGAAAGTTCCTAAATATCAAGAGTACCTATTGTGCACGACGTGACTGCTCAATACCAAGAATCAACTGGACGTTAAGCTGCTCGATAGGCGACAGTTCGGTTTGCTGCTGAAGTATGGCGATACCATACCATAATCCCCATTTATTGTAAAAGTCGGTAAGGCTGGGGTCGTGGAAACGATGGCCATGCCGAGCATATATCTCGTTGCGGATTAGGCGCAGCACTTCTGTAGGGTACGGTTCCAGATAGCCCCGCGTTAGCAGCCGCGTGGACGCTTCGGGCCAACGGCCTGGTACGGCTTTGTCAAGGTCGGTCTCGATGAGGCTGCACAGCAACTCGCCCCGTGAAACCCATTCCAATCCTGCCCCGTCATCCTCGACATGCACCACCGTATTGTACAAGTCCAGGCCGTCGGCTGTCATCTCATAGTATATACAGCGGCCGTCGCTAAGGACAAGAATCTGCTCCGGACTATCAGTCTCGCCCCAGCGAACAGTATACGTATAGATATAGAAGGGCATATCGGGAAGTGCGCTGAGACTGTAACCCAAGATATGCTCCGAGGTGATAAGCCATCCTCGTTGGTTTTCAGTCCAATAGTTGCCTGTAATCCGTCTACGTGCGTCTTGCTCTAAGATAGTGTCAAAGCCATGTGATTCCTCATACCGCATGTCGGCGGAATGCCCGTCATAGCGCAGATATATATCCTCTAACGTTCCCGCTCTCCCATATAAGAGGAGGGCCTCTTGACCCTGTACTGTTATGCGCACTATGATGCTGTAATGAAAGCGAATAATGGTATCGGTCCATGCATTCCCTATTTGGTTAGGGCATAGGAAGATATCGGGGTTGCCCGTCTTACGCCAAACAGTAGGACCGCTTCCTTCATGCAAAGATAGCGTGACAGTGGTTATTGACGTGTCCGTCTCAGCAATAACGGGCATAAAGTATTTGCCGTTATGCCAATAGGTGCCCGCCATTGACTGCTGACATCTTGCCACTCCTGTACATGCAATAGCAAAACAGAGACACAATATATTACACCATGCATGTTTTATCATAGCACAGAGAATAACGCAAAACCGTCAATCATATTACACCCGACACAAAAAGTGAGCCAAGTTTAGGATTTGTTTCGGCGGCGACACAATAAAAGCGGCTCAGTATCATTATACTTTCGTATAATACAAAGTATCATGTCAACAATGACAATATCCTACGACGGACGCAGCAAACTGGCGCGGAGCGTGGTGGACTTCATCCGCTCGCTCGATGTGTTCACCATCACCGAGCAGCCCGCCACTAAGGGCAATTACCATCTATCGCAGGAGGACATCCGCGCAGGACGCGTGGAAGCTTTCGACTCGTCGTCCGACATGTTTAAATCATTGGGCTTTTGAGCGAGGGCGTTTTGCAGACCTACAAGAGGGTTTTGCGATGGTGCGAGGTGAAACTGCACGGAAACCGCAAATTTTCGCCACCCCGCGGGCAATAAAAAACGCAGGGGGGCGTTTGTTAAACAAAAAATAATGATTAAACAACAAAGAATTATGAAAACTAATCCCTTCAAACTAATGACATCAGTTGTTATGGGTGCGGTGCTGATGATGGCTTTCCAATGCGGGAAAGACGAGGATCCCGAACCGCTGAACCCTAACTGCAATGCCCACCATTCCGAGTGCCTAAGCCATACCGACAGGGACACCAAGGGCATCTATTCTCCCGATTCGGCGAGCGTGGTATATGATGCCGCAAGCCAGCGGCTGCATGTTACTCACCACAACCTGGCGGTCAACTGCGGCACCGCCGGAATGGACGGCGGCATCACCGTCAGTGCCATCCGCAACGGACAGACCATCGACATCTACGAGCGCGAGGACGAAAGCAATCCCCAGGCCAACTGCATGTGCGACGTGGACAACGAGTTCGACCTCTACAGCATCGAGCCCGGCACCTACACCCTCGTCTTCCACAGCTGCTACCCCGACCCGCTGTCGGCCACTTTCACCTTCTGAGACCGCTTCTATACAGAAAGCCGAGACCATTGCTGGCCTCGGCTTTCGTTGTTTTAGTGTGTCGATGCAGGATTACATCTCCGAGAGTTTCTTGTAACCTTCGTAGCGCAGTTTGGCGTTGCACTCCGTGGCGACGAAGAGTTCTTCGGCCTTCTGTGGGTACCCCGTAAGGGGAACTGTGGTATGCCGTCGGCTTGGCCGACAACACCGCTGAATTAAATCTAATTCAGTATTCATCAGCGAGTTGCTCTCTTTCATTTTCTTTATTTTACGTGTGTTCGCAGCCGTTGGCAGTAGCGCACCTCGCCCATGATTAAGTCGCGGAACTTTCTCAAAAAAAAAGCATCCCGATTGGAATGCTCTTGTAAAAAAATTGGCGGCGACCTATTTGTCAATAAACTCGGTGTAATATCGCCGTATCTGTTCCTTTAGAAGTGGCAAGTCTTCCTGTATCACTTTCCACACTTGCAAGACACCGACCTGATAATACCCATGCACAAGGACATGCCTCATTGCAATGATATCGCGCCACTCAGTCTGTGGATGAGAATCACGGAATTCATTTGTAAGCATATAGGATGCCTCTCCAATTATTTCAACGCACTTTACCAATGCATAGTATGTCAACTCATCATCACGCAAACTTTCAAAAGTCTTGTCCGCCGAAAAACGCTCAATCCTCTCGATAGCTGCAAGTATATGTTCCAGACGTCCTTTATCCTTAACTGTTTCTCTCATAAACCAATATTTTATCATCATTGGCCGACTTGGCGGCGAAAGGAAGCAGACAATCCTCCTCAACAAGATCAACCTCGCGACCAAGCAAATCAGACAATGTATTCATAATATGAGCATGCTTAAGCAAGGAAACCCCTTCGGGTAAATAACGCACCATGATGTCTATATCGCTGTCTGGCCGTTCATCACCGCGTGCGAAGGAGCCATATACCCATGCCTTGTCTATGGGCAAGGTGGAGAAATAATCGCGGATGGTATTTGCGTATGCTACCGGCATTGAAGTGATTTTTGATTGTATAACGCATCCCTGTGATATATATTGCGCAGGGGACAACAAAAAAGGGAGCCACGTTTGGCTCCCTTGTAAAAAATTGGCGGCGACCTACTTTTCCACAAACCAGTGCAGTATCATCGGCGATGAAGGGCTTAACTTCTCTGTTCGGAATGGGAAGAGGTGAACACCTTCTCTATAACCA
>JAGCUZ010000049.1 GCA_017962615.1 Bacteroidales bacterium
CCGTGGTCCGCAAGATAGAGAAGCTGCACGTGCCGGTAATAGCCGCCGTCAACGGCTTCGCCCTCGGCGGAGGCTGCGCGCTGGCAATGGCCTGCGACATACGTATCTGCTCGGACAACGCCAAGTTCGGCCAGCCGGAAGTGGGCCTGGGCATCATACCGGGATTCAGCGGCACGGTACGCCTTGCACGCCTTGTGGGCATGGGCATGGCCAAGCAGCTCATCTACACCGGCCGCGCCATACGTGCCGACGAAGCGCTGCGCATAGGACTCGTCAACGCCGTGTACCCGCAGGCCGAGCTGATGGAGAAAGCCATGGAGATGGCCAACCAGATTGCCGCCAACGCGCCCCTCGCCGTCAAAGCCGCCAAGCTTTGCATCAACGACGAGTACGACATGGACGCCGACGAGGCCATCATGAACGAGAGCGTCATCTTTGGCCGCTGCTTCGCTACCGCCGACCAGAAGGCCGGCATGAAGGCATTCCTTGAGAAAGGGCACGCCGAATTCAAGGGAGAATAAGTCAATTCACATTAAAAACAACTAAAATATCAAAACCATGAAAATCTGTGTTATCGCAACCGTCACAATGGCCAAAGGCATTGTGAAAGCCTTCGCTGCCAAGATGCCCGTCGTCATGAAAAGCCGCTCGCAGGCCAGCATCGACAAAGCCATGGGCTCCATCGCCAAGTCGTACACCAAACTCGTTGAGAAGGGCAAGATGACCCAGGATGCCGTCGACGCGCTCCTTTCCAACATCATCACCACCACCGACTACGCCACCTTCGCCGACGCCGACCTCGTGATAGAAGCCGCCGTCGAGGAGATGCAGCTGAAGAAGGACGTCTTTGCCGAGCTCGACAAGATCTGCAAACCCGCCACCATCTTCGCCACCAACTCGTCGAGCCTCTCCATCACCGAGATAGCCGCCAGCACGAGCCGTCCTACCCAGTTTATCGGCATGCACTTCTTCAACCCCGCCGACCGCATGGCCCTCGTCGAGGTCATCAAAGGTCAGCTGACCTCCAACGAAGTGTGCAAGACCATCGTCGACCTTGCCACCTCGGTGGGCAAGACCCCCGTTGAGGTGAACGAGGCCCCCGGCTTCGTCGTGAACCGCATCCTTATCCCCATGATCAACGAAGCTGTTGGAATCCTTGCCGACGGCATTGCCAGCGCCGAGGATATCGACAAATGCATGATGCTGGGTGCCAACCACCCCATGGGCCCGCTCGCCCTTGCCGACCTTATCGGCAACGACGTGAACCTTGCCATCATGGAAGTGCTCTACAAGGAATTCGGCGACCCGAAATACCGTCCCCACCCGCTGCTACGCAAGATGGTGCGCGCCGGACTGCTGGGCCGCAAGACCGGCGAAGGCTTCTACAAATATTGATAGGCCGTCAGCCAAAACAGAGACGGGTGCTTTTGCAAAGGCAAAGGCACCCGTCTTTCATTAAGAAACTGTTTTGATTTTATCCAACGTATTTCTTATGCCATATAAACGGTGCTTTTTCCGCGGTCCTTCGGTTACAATGGAACCCCATTGCGCCCTCAGTACCGCAAAAAAATCCCTCGTTTCTATGACCAATAAATCTCATTGACAAAATCAAAACAGTTTCTAAGAGGTTTTGATTAGAGCTGGCTCTTGCACTTGGTTTCGGTGGTCTGACCAAGTATCGTCACCGAGCTGTTCATGTCCTTGCACTTAGAGATATTGTCGTTCTTCGTAATGTCGATGTCCTCGATAGTGCTCTGGACTTCACCGTTCACCTTTGTGGTGCAGGTGCACTTCTTGTTGCAGCTGCTCATGCACGCCACGGCGGCAATCACGGCCAAGGTTAAAATAACTTTTTTCATCTTTTTGAATGTTGTTTTTATTACGCCTACTCTACATGGTTTTCGGCATCCCCATTGTGTATGTTCAATGTTGATATGTGGATAAGTTTAATGTTGATATGTGGATAGGCTGATAAGTTGATATGTTATGTGCGTCAGCCAATTTTTAATTGTTAATTTTTAATTGTTATTTTTTCTATAGTTGGCAAGGCCTTCTTCAAGATAGGCCACAAACTTGGCCACATTACGGTCGTATTTGTAGTTCTCGGCCGTCAGCACCTTCCCGTCGGCGTCGATAATCACATAATACGGCTGCGCGTTCATGTTGTACTCCGTCTTGAGGTAGTTCTGGTTCCTCCGCCCGAGGGTCTTGAGCACACGACCCTTATCGTCCTTAACCCATTCCTCTTCGGGCAGCTGTATGGTGTTTACGTCGGCATACAGGGCACACATCACAAACTCCTCGCGCAGCAGGCGGCTTGCCGTCTCGTCGCTCCACACATAATGCTCCATCTCGCGGCAGTTCGCGCAAGTCTTGCCAGTGAAATCTATGAAGACAGGCTTGCCGACCTTGCGGGCGTAAGTCTTTGCCTCCTCCAGGTCGAAGAAGCCGTCGAAGCCCACGGGCATGTGCAGCACGTCGGCATATTTCCTGCCCGACGGCACCTCAAGCGTCTGGCTTTGAGTGTCGCTCTTGGCCACGCCTCCGTGTTCAATTATTATCTTCTCTATGTTGAAGTCCTGAGTCTCCATGGGAGGCAGGAAACCGCTCAAGCCTTTCAGCGGAGCGCCCCACAGTCCCGGCACCATATAGACCGTAAACGAGAGCGTAGCTATGGCAAGGAAGAGCCGCACGACACCGATGCGCTCCACCGGCTCGTCGCCTTCGAACCTCAGCTTGCCAAGCAGGTAGAGCCCAAGCAAACCAAATATCACTATCCACAATGCCAAGTATATATCCCTTGGCAGTAGGCCCCAATCCTGAGCCAGGTCGGCCATCTGCAGGAACTTGAGACCAAAGGCGAGCTCGAGGAAGGCGAACACCACCTTGACGGTATTGAGCCACCCGCCCGACTTGAGCTTTTTCACCACCGTGGGGAACATCGCCAGCAGCGTGAACGGAGCCGCAAAGCCGATGCCGAAGCCCAGCAGCGACACCAGTCCTATCCAACGAGACGCTCCGGCCTTGACCAAGCCTATAAGCGCCGCGCCAAGTATGGGACCCGTGCAGCTGAACGACACCAGCACCGTGGTCAACGCCAGGAAGAACGGAGCCATCAGGCCGCCCTTGTCAGCCTGCGCATCCGACTTGTTAATCCAACTCTCGGGCATCCTTATCTCGAAGAGGCCAAAGAACGAGAGGGCAAAAATCATGAAGATGACGAAGAACACAAGGTTGACAATCCAGTTGGTGCCTATGTTGTACATCACCTCGGGACCGAATATAAGCGTAAGCACCGCGCCAAGCACGGCGAAGATAAACACTATCGAGAAGCCGAACAGCCACGCCTGGCGGCGGTTCTTTGCCACATTGTCGCTGCCATGCATAAAGAAGTTCACTGTCATCGGAATCATCGGGAACACACAGGGAGTGAACATTGTAATAATACCCGTGCCCAATGCAATGAGGAAAAGCACAAACAAGGATTTCCCGCCTTCGCCCTCTTCGCTGTCGCCGCTGTCGTCATTGCTTTCTTCAACGGCGACCGCAGCTGTTGTGTCCTCCTGCACATCAACTTTATCTTCCGCAACAGAATCAGCAACTGGCGCCGTTGTCTCTTCCTTCTCCTGCACCGTGGCGGCATCAACGGCAAAGCTGAAGTCCACATCCTCAGGCGGTATGCAGCTGCCCTCGTTGCACAGCTGGTACGACAAGGTGCCTTTCACCTTGTACGGCTTGTCGGTGAGGCGTTTCACCGTTTGGCGGAACACCACATTGCCCTCGAATGAGCGCACCGTGCAGCCGAATAGCTTGTCGTATTCCTCGTGCGGCTTGGGCTCGCGCACCTCCCCTACCCTGCTGTAATCCGAGCTCTTGTCGAACTCGAACGACAGGGCGATGGGGCCGTCGGGGTCGGTGTGCTGCGAATATATGTGCCAGCCGGCGTCGAGCGTAACAGTATACACAAGTTCAGTCTTGCCTTCGCCCATGTCGCGCGTGGTAAACTTCCATTTTGCGGGATTCTGTATCTGCCCCCACAGCAACACTGGCGCCACAACAGCCAGCAACCAAACCACAATCCGTTTCATACTCCGATTATATAATTATTAATTGTTAATTTTTAATTGATTCCCAGCGCCTTGTTCATATTGCCGCGGAACTTCTCGTCGAAGTGCGTCTTGTACTGTTCGAACTCATAGTTCTTGTAGTCGCCCGACGCTATGTACCATAACGTTATGGCGAACTCACTGGCCGACATATACCCCTGCAGTATCGTAACCCTGTTGCGCGAGGCATCGAACACACCAAACGACGGGAAGCCTATCTTTGCACCCAACACTGCACGTGCGAAAGGATGTGTGGCAGGATGACCACCCTGAGCCGCACCCGCAGGGTTGGCGTATGGCGTGCCGTTCCATGCAAACTCACTGTTACCTTCAGCATTGAACTTCACAGGGATGAAGTATTTGTTGAGCAGCTTGGCCACAGTAGGGTCGGTAAAAGTGTCGCGATCCATCTTCTTGCACCATCCGCACCACGAGGTGTAGAAATCCACAAAGAAGAACTTCTGATTGCCCTTGGTGTCAACCTTTGCCGCCTCCTCGATCGTACGCCATTCCACTTGAGCCATGGCTGCGCCACACGACATAACGAGCGCCATGACCACGAAAGAGATTGTTTTGTTCAAAATTTTCATTGTTTTGTATTTGTATTATTTATATTCAATTTTAATTATTAATTGTTAATTGTTTTTACCAGTCAAACTCCCAGTCCGACTCTATCTCCTGCTTCGGCACATCGTCCACCTCTTCGCGCTCAACCTTGTCCCTAATGCGGAACATAAGGCTCAGCCAGTCCTCCTTCTTTGCCTTGGCAGCATTAGGGTTGCCGTCGTCCGCCGCCAGTATGGTGCGGATGTTGTCTATATACCCCCTCACATATTCCGAGTTGGCCGCAGAGTCAACATGCAGCTGCGAACCATAGTAATAATGCCTGAGAACCGAGTCGTACGAAATACCCTGACGTACCATCTTTATGGCACCCTCCTGCGAGAGTCCCACGCCGTGGCCATAGCCGTGGCCGTAGAGCGTTATGACATGAGCCAGACTGTCGTAGCGCACGCTGAAGAACGTCGACTTCAACTGGAAGTCGGCACGCACGCGCGTCAGCGGCACGTCGAGGATGCGTGCAACCCGCGTGGGCTGCTGGAAAAAGAGCAACGCGTTGCGGAGCGAGTCGTTTCCGACATCCACCTTGTGCTTCTTGGCAAAATAGTCTAGCCACTGGCTCTCAGTAAGGACCTTCGTCCAATCCGACTGTTTCATCCCCAAGGAAAAGGTATCCTCAACCGAGCGAAGATACGGCAGCGCCGAGCGCCACACATCCTCGGAGTTGGCCGTCTGGCCTCCTGAATTGGAGTGGAACGGCGTCTCGATAAGGTTGCCATCAGCATCGACCAATGTCGTACCATAGCTCTGCATCGTGCCAAGGATTATGTCAGGACGCGTACAGCGGTTCAGGTAAGCCTGGCAATGCACCTGGTCGCAGAAGTTATAGCCGTCGTCCTTATGCTTGTCGATATTGCGCAACGCCCACGTACGCGATATGATGGCTTGTATGCGGAATATGTCGGCATGGTCGCCGTATATCTCACTCTGCACCACACCGGCAATATACGTCTCGAACTCAACGCTATTTATAAGCTGAAGGCTCCGCGCCGTCGGCGCAGTTATGTGTATGTCACCCTCATAAGTGCGTTGCAGGGCATTTGCCGGGTTTACACACATTATGCTCGCCGTGTCGTTGGCCAGCAGCGATACTTTGCCATACACGCCGAACTCATATCCGTTCACCGACACTCGAACACCCTCAGTCGTGGCCACGCATTGCACAGGACGTCCTCCAGCCAAGTCAGGCTCGAGCAACAGCACGTCGTCGGCAAAGAGGTTGTACGACCCAAGGTCAAAAGAGACCGTCACCGACCCCACCGTCACGTTGGAGTATATCCTCACCAGCACCTTCTCGGCCCACGACGCTCGTGGCACCATCAAGAGCATGGCAAAGAAACCTAAACACAATATGTTATTCAGCGTTTTGATAAGCAATCGGTATGTTTAATGTTGATATGTTTAATGTTGATATGTTGATATGTTGACAAGTTGATAGGTTTTGTGCGTCAGCGCTAATCTTTAATTTTCAATTATTAATTACAGAAGGCCATGCATTCCTGCGCCACACGGTCGGAGGCCCCTTGAGCCCCAAGCAACTCTACTATCTGCTCATACGCATCGAGCATCTTGCTGCGCTGCGGCCCCTCCTCGGCCACCATCCTCAACTCGCCTTCGAGTGTCTCCACATTGAAGTCATCCTGTATCAATTCCCGTACCACTGGCGCGTCGGCTATTAGGTTGACCAACGATATATACTTTATCTTCAGCAGCCTGCGTGCCAGTGCCACCGACAATGCGTTGGCCCGGTAGCACACCACCTGCGGCACCTTGAACAAGGCTGCTTCGAGGGTGGCCGTGCCCGAGCATACCACGGCGGCACGCGCCGACGACAACACATCGTATGTGGAATCCATGCGCAACGACACATTATCGGTAGCATCTTTCATCAGCTGACGATAGAATGCCTCTCCGAGCATCGACACACCAGCCACCTCGTAACGGTACTCCGTGCGCCTTGCCGCCACGCTCAGCATGAGCGGCAGCGTCTTGCGCACTTCCTGACACCTGCTCCCTGGCAGCAACGCTATAATCGGACGTTCCGCATCTTCCTGCTCTCGCGCCTGAGCCTTGTAGCGGGCAACCTCGTCCAACAGCGGATGTCCCACGTATGTGGCCTGGTTGAACTTATTTTCAATATAAAACTGACGCTCGAAAGGCAGTATGCAGCAAAGGCGGTCAATGCAGCGCCGCATTGTGCGTATACGGCCTTTCTTCCAAGCCCACACCTGCGGCGAGATGTAATACACAGTGCGATAGCCTTTGTCGTGGGCAAACTTTGCTATCTTCAAGTTGAAGCCGGGATAGTCTATCAGCACCACCACGTCGGGAGCAAACCTGGTGATGTCATCCTTGCAATAACGCAGGTTGCCGAGCACCTCATGCAGATGAGCCGCGACCTCAACAAAACCCATGAAAGCAATATCCTTTATCGACTTTGCCATCACACCGCCGACGGCGGCCATGCGGTCGCCACCCCAGAAGCGGATATCCGCAGCCGGGTCTTTGGCATATATGGCACGCATCAGGTTCGACCCATGCAGGTCGCCCGATGCTTCACCCGATATGATATAGTACTTCATGGCCTTATCCTTACTATTTCATAAACAACACCATGAAAGCCACGAACGTCACAAACAGCACAACAATCATCGTCTTTGTCACCACGATATGCTTCTCCTTTGCATGATGCTGCAGCAGAAGCACTGCCGGCACAAAAGCCACACAAAACCACTTCACATGCGACGCTGGCTCCAATCCTTCGGCGCCGAGACTGCCCGCAACCGTCAGACCTGCCCACAGCAGCAATGCCGTCAGCAACTCGCTCCCAAGCGACAGAACGATTCCCGTGGTTATATTGTCTTTCTTCGACATTGCAATACGTTGATATGTTTAATGTTGATAGGTTGATATGTTTGCGTCAGCCACTTAAAACTTAAAACCTAAAACTTAGAACTAATAACTTATAACTATAATCCGTTTTCAAAGCGTTTCCGCATCGGCTCTATGAAATCAGGTGCTGTATAGTCGGGATGCGTGGGCACCACCGATATATACCCGTTATGCAACGCCCACTCGTCGGTGTCGGTGGCATTATCGAGGCACACGAACTTACCCGTAAGCCAATAATACGGTCGGCCCGACGGGTCGACACGACGCTCAAAACTGTCGGACCAATAGGCCTGCGACTCTCTGCACACCTTAATGCCTTTTATATCCTCGTAGGGCAGTTTGGGTATATTCACATTCAACGATATACGAGGAGGCAAGCCGTTGTCGAGCACATTTCTGCAGATGCTGCGCACAAAAGGCAGGCAAGCCCCGAAGTCGGCGTTCTCGCTGTGGTTGAGCAGCGAAAAGCCTATTGCAGGATAGCCCAAGGCCGACGCCTCTATCACGGCACCCATCGTGCCTGAATATATAACGTTGATGGAGGCATTCGAGCCGTGGTTGATGCCCGACAGTACGAGGTCGGGGCGCCTTGGGCACAGATGCTCCTCGCCCAGTTTCACGCAGTCAACAGGGGTGCCCGTACAGGCATATTGTTCCAGCCCCGGTTCCTTCGATATAGTGCGCACACGTATCGGCACGCCCGTCGTGAGCGAGTGACTTTTCCCCGATGCGTTGAGCTCGGTAGTGACAACCACCACGTCGCCCAACTCGCGTGCCACCGCTACCAGCGCCGCTAAGCCACGGGCCGAGTGGCCGTCATCATTTGTTATGAATATCAGAGGTTTCATACTTTGTTATCCGCTTAACTGTCGGATGCCCACCACGGACATCCGTCATCGTGCAAACGTGCTCCTGTCGGCACCCATGAAATACGAGGCGGGCTGGAGAATGTTGTCAAAAATATAGTATTGAATAAGCACCGTGTCGCGGTCGTCCACCACGGCATACAGTCTGTTCAGGTCAAACACCTCGTACATCTCCGGGTCGGGCATCGTTGTAAGATCCTCGGGGTTGACATACTTCACATAAGTCTTCAGCTGTCGCTGCCTCCCGTCGGTAGCTGTCACCGTCAGCACCGTTCGCGGCGCACGCGCAAACGTGGTGTCCAGTTCCACCTGCGGCACCGCCTGCGCATATTCGTCAAAGTTAAGGTTTACGAACGACGACAGCAGCTGTGCCACCCTCGCAGTGTCGAAACCATCGACCTTCCGGCCGCTTGCAAGCAGCTGCATCTCAAAGCCGTCGCCATTGCGGTTAATGGCAAACGACTCTTCCGGACTTGCGGGAATCTCGAGTTTAACCTGCTCAATCTCATTAACGTTGAGGCTGACAATCCTATGGCTGCGCCAAGCCGTCGGGTCGGCCACGAAGCGAGGTCCGAGGAATCCCCTGAAGCCTGGTATATGAATAATATACGGCACATCGTCGCCCTCTCTGTAGAAGAACGAGCCCATCATATCCTGAGTCTCATGACCTACAAAATAAGTCGCCGCCAGCTTTTCGTGAGGCAACAGTCTGAGTCCGATGCCGGGCAGGTTCAAACGGTATCTTCTCTCGTACACCTCCACCTTCACGCTCCTCGACGCTATAGCCTTCACAACGGCAGGCACCGCTTTGCGGTTCACCTGCTCACGTATGCGCATGTCGTGCAACGTGCCCAGCAGCAGGTCAATCATTGGCTGCGAAGCAGCATACTTGTCATCCACCAGCCACAGCGAGTCTCTGGTTGCCTTTTTGTTGCGACTCAGCAGCACCTCGTTGTCCTGCTTGTCGGCCATATAAACTCGGGTCACCGCGCTCGTGTCGGCGATGTTGTAGTCCTGGTCAAAAGTCGACGTCCGGCTGTTCCTCAGCACCACTATCAGCGCTACCGCGCCCAGCACCAGCACCGCCGCCGTCAGCACCAAACCCTTTCTCTTCATTTGCTCCTCCTTTGGTTTCTCATTTTCCTTACCGGCAGTATCACCGCTGCCGCCACCAGCACCAACAACGCGGGCAGTCCCACATTCAACACCTGGTACGCAGTTCGCTGCTCACGCAGTTTTATAACGTTGAGCTTCCGCAGCTTCAGCGTGCGCGAACGCGCCTCCATGTAGTCCTCGTCGCCAGCCAGATAATTAATAGCATTGAGCAGCAGCTCCTTGTTGGCATACATGGTGTTGGTGTAATAATCATAACCCAAGGGATATCCCGACCCCTCTTCGTAGTTATAACGGTTCTTGATAATATCGCCGTCCGATATCACAATCATCTTGGTGCTGTCGCTGTGGTCGCGGTAGCCCATCTCGGGCAGCTCAGTGAACGACGGTGCCAGACGGCTGCGCCACATCGACTGGAAGTTCCCTTCCAGCAGCACCGCCACAGGCAGGTTCTGTCGGTTGAACAGCCTTCGGTCGGGGTCAACCTTACCGTCGTTGAGGTCTATCAACGCCGGGGCGTTCTTAACTCTTGAGTATTCCGATGTTGTCAAAAGCACCGTCTTTCTGACATCGTTGTCTATCAGGTCTATACTACTCACAAAATCAGTCTTGATCAAATCAAGGTTACGCACAATAGGGTGCTCCGACGCGGGCATCAACTCGGGGAAATAGTACCACGGACAGAACTTTATCTGAGGCTTGTCGCCCACCATGCCTACGGCCATAGGTATAGGCCTGCAACGAATGTCCATCACCAGGTCGGCGTTCACACGCACACCGTATGTGAACAACATCTCGTCGAGGTTCACGCCGTTGCGTATGGCCATCATCTGCGACATATTGGTAAGGCTGTCCATATCGGCATTCAACTGGTCGACAAGCCACAGCACGCGACCGCCGTACATCACATACTGGTCTATCAAATACAGGTCCCTGTCGCTAAAAGGCTTTGTAGGCTTCGGTATCACCAGTACGTCATATTTGTTCGCAAAATGGTAGGTCGAGTCCTTGTCGCTGCGCACACGGCCAGTCAAGGCGTTGATATTCTCGTCGAGCACCACGTTCTCCAACCGGTAGTATTCCAGCAGCGACATCTGTATGTCGTACAATGCGCCCCTTTCCAGTTCGCCATGGCCGAGCAGGAAACCCACCTTGGGCTGCACACCCCGGGCCAAGGTTCGTATGGCTGTACTCAGCACATACTCAAGGTCCTGTATCGAGTTATTCAGCAACTGTTCTTCCGACACATATTTCTGGTTTTGCAGCAGCTGAACCGACGTCTCCCTGCCTCTGTACGACACATCGGCTGCCGGCACCAGCACCTGCTGCGTCACACCACCCTGGGTGTTGACCTGTATCTGGGTAGGTTGTATACCCTTGCGCGCCAGTTTACCATAAAACACCTGACGTTCTTCCTTGGTGCCGAAGTCGTTGGGGTTGACAAATTCATACTCCACATACTTACTGTAAGCCCTGAATTGGTTGAGCATCTCCTTGGTCTCAGCTTGCAGACGCTTGAAGTCCGACGGGAACTCGCCCTCGAGGTACACTCTGAACAGCACAGGCTCATCCAGTTGCCGCAACAACTTCTTTGTTGATTTTGACAGCGTGTATCTATGCTCCGCCGTCATGTCGAGTCGTGCAAAGAGGTAGTAGCTTATAACGTTTACAAAAACCACTATAAGTATCGCCGACAAAAGTTCCAGGCAGTTGGCGCGTCGCAGGCTTTTCCTGCGCGAATCCTTGGATGTATGTCGTCCTATAACCTTCCCTATTTTCATTTCTGCCAATTACGACTTTGTAGTACGAGACGTGTCGTCATAAGAAACACGACGACCACGCTGACAAAATACACTATATCCCGGGTGTCAATCACGCCACGGCTCACCGATGCATAATGATATGACAATCCGAGCCATTTCACGAACAAGCCTGCGCCACCAAGTATCCCCATTCTATAAACAGTGTCGAACCCCAGATAGCAGAAGGCGCACAGCAACGCTGCAACCACAAAAGCCACTATCTGGTTGTTGGTGAGCGACGACGCGAAGAGCCCTATGGCAACGAAAGAGGCTCCAAGGAACAGCAGTCCAATATAAGAGCCGACCACAGCACCAGTGTCCACATTGCCCACAGGATCGCCCAGCCGGTACACGCTGATGTAATAAACCACCGTCGGCAGCAGCGATATTGCCACAAGCGTCAATCCTGCAAGGAACTTGGCGAAAACTATCTGCCATTCGGATATAGGCTTGGTGAGCAACAGTTCCATTGTGCCGTTTCTCTTTTCCTCGGCCAGCATTCGCATCATGATTGCCGGAATAAGGAACAGATACAGGAACGGACCTGTGGTGAAAAGGCCGTCGATACCGGCGTAACCGTAATCGAGGATATTATAGTCCGACTTGAACACCCAAAGCATCAACCCCGTCAGCAGCAGAAACACCAATATGGTCAGATACCCTGCTATTGAGGTGAAGAATGCGTTGATTTCTTTTCTGTACAATGGCAACATCTCAGTTCAGTATGAAATCTCTACTCAGCGATTCAATGTTTCAAGAACGGCAGCTTCGACGGCTTCTTCTCTTGCACGTCGAAACGGAACTGGCGCGAACGCTTGGTGCGGCCCTGATAGTCGCCCTGCGACAGTTCATAAGCCACGTTGAAGAACAGGTTGGCGTTGCGCTCGAAGGTCTTCCTGTTTATATTCTCAAGTATGTCGCTCGGCACGTGGTTGTGCTTGTACCCATTGTAGGCATAGAAGTTCAGCGACGGTATGCCGATATAGGCGAAGGGCGCGGCATCATTGCGCAGGTAAGTCTTATATCCGCGCACCATAACGTTGGTGTACAACTTGTCAAGGCTGTCGGCCACTCCGTAAAGCAAAGGGAACTGTGCGTTGCCTCTCACCAACAGGCTGTCGCCCGAGCCCAGCGCTTCAGGGTTCAGGAAAGCCTCGAAGTGTTTGTGATTTGCATTCGACACAAAGATGCGCGAGCCCAAACACAGGCTCTCTCCGCCCGAGAAAATAACCACAAGCACACTGCGCTTGGGCTTGAAGTCCTCGTTGGTGGCCATAAGGCGTGCCGCCTCCAGCACTGCCGCCACACCCGTCAGAGTGTTGTCGGCACCGGGAAACAGGCAGGTCTCACCCTGAAGTCCCACATGGTCCATGTGAGCGCCAAGCACCAGTATCTCGCCGTTCATCTTGTCGTCGCTCCCGCGCAGAAAGGCCGTCACATTGGCCGTGCCTGCCTTCGGATGGTAGTTGGCGTTCACGTCGATCTCAAAATTGCGACGCAGATGGAACGAATGCGGCGTACGTGTCGACTGTATTGTGTCGATAGCTTGCTGCAACGACATCAGCTCGTTGTCGAAGAAGTGCGATGCACAAGTGCGGTGAGGCACCACGATGGGGAACGTAGCCATGTGAGGCTCGCCGCCACTGTACACAGTGCCATGCACCTCATGCTCGCAGCCTTTGGTGAGGTCAATCACGACCAAGGCGCAAGCGCCGTGTTTCTTGGCCACGGCAGCCTTGGCTCTCATGGAATAATAGGGTTCAACAATATTCTTGGGAAGGAAGTCCGGCACTCCGTCGAGCACCAGCACCACCTTGCCCTGGGCATCGACATTGGCATATTCGTTGAACGCCAATGCATCAAGGCCATAGCCGCAGAACACCACGGGAGCGTTGGCGTAGCCACGCCCCGTCATACCCGCACACACAAAGTCCTTTCCAAGCACATAAGGCGTGCGTACGCCGTTGGCCTCCACATAG
Source organism: Bacteroidales bacterium (assembly GCA_017962615.1). Taxonomy (GTDB): domain Bacteria; phylum Bacteroidota; class Bacteroidia; order Bacteroidales; family P3; genus Colimorpha. The sequence goes on from JAGCUZ010000049.1 coordinate 13,380, forward strand.
GAGTTGAACTTGCAGTTCTCTATTATATTGCACTCTATGGCAAAGTGCTCATACCATTCGCCCAGGTACGGCTCAAAGCCATAACTCTCCAACGTGGATGCTACATACTCGCAGGCTTTCGAATAATCAGTGGTTCCTGCCAGTCGGCCGCTGTAGCGCGACGAACCCAACTCACGTATATGGTTCATCATGCTGTCTATCGACACGCACTGCAGCCGCGATGTTTCGGGCACTGGAGCTACAACGGTGTCGGTCTCCTGATTCTTTTTCTTCTTGCTTTTCTTGTCGTCTTTCTTATCGTCCGACTTGGAGTTCTTTCCCGACTTGGAATCCTTGCTAGACTTGGAGTCCTTGCCAGACTTTGAGTCCTTTGCCGACGACGAGGTCCTGCTTATTTCCGATGAATTCTTTTTCTGCTGTGCCATTGCGGGCTGGGCAGCCAACGCCACAACCAGAAACGTGAGGAATAAGAGTCTGTAGATTTTCATGTATATACTATCCAAGTAATTTGTTTACAATACTAATACTAAGCAAATTGCACCACACGGACACAATTTGCCCAATATGCAAAAATACGAAAAGTTTTTGGATTATCCTTGAAAAAACGCCAAACTGCCAGCAGATTTTCTCTTTCTCACTGCCCACCCGTCACGCCCTGCAAGAATACTTGGCACATCAATTACTGTTCACACCATCATCCCAACACCTTCCCATGGCCTCAACCACCCCCAACGGCATCCACAGCATCACACCACAATACCAAATCGTTAATTAACAAACTATTACACAAACTAAAGCACTACAAAACCACATCATTTCAGAAATTAGAAAAAAATTGCTCACCACTCCAATTTTGACCAATTTTTGGTAAAGCGTAAGTATATAGTTGATAAGGAGTTGGTAGGACCAACTCCTTATGTACTCTTTACCTTCTATATACCTACCCTTTGTTTAGTTTGGGCACGATGGCGAATTGTGTCGGAAACGTGTCATAAACAGGTTTGGGATATGCCTTGAACGTGGCGGAAACGTGTTTGGAATATGGATTGATCAAGACACGAACAAGGCGGGAGCGAGACTTAACGTAGCTTGAACAAGACACGAGCGAGGCGTGAACTAAACACTAACGGTCGGAGAGGGATACAGATAACGTGGAGGGGCGGCTGCGCATAAAAAGAACAAGGGGTGTGCCTTGTGTGTGGCACACCCCTTGTTGTGAGTGTTGTTGGGTTGAGGTTGGGCTTAACGCTTGACGATGACCTTGTGGGCCGGTGCGTCGCCGACCTTGACCACATAGACACCCATGGCGGGCATCCTGTAGCTGCGGCGGCCCTGCGTGGCGCGGTTGTCGCGCACTGCCACGCGGCCAAGAGCATCGTAGATGACGACGGTCTGAGGCGTTGCGGTCTCAACAACCACATTGCCTTCTGAGCCGAAGACCAAAGCTGTCTCAGCCTCGCTCTCTTCGATTCCTTCAGTGCCCTCAACAAACGTTGCGGAAACTCTGAGGTCACTCGTAATAACCCATATACGCGGATTCTCGGTGACGCCATCGCTCCATTTCTTGAATCTGTAGCCCTCTTTGCCACGAGCCTGGAGTGTAACGGTGTCGCCATAGGTGTAAACACCGGTTCCTGTAACAGTACCCAGAGTGCTGTCCCACTCCACCTCAACGGTGAGATGCTTCACGTCGAAGGAAGCCACGAATACAATCTCGTAGTCGCCCTGATAGTTGCCTGTAATGGTCACGTAACGCGGGTTCTCGGTGTTGCCGTCGTCCCACTGCGTGAACTCATATCCGGTGAACGGTGTGGCTGCAATCATGATGCGCGAGCCGTAGGAAACCGTGCCGCCGCCAACGACAGAGCCCTTGTCGGGATCGGCCGAACGAACTATCACGGTATAATCGTTCTCGACAAAGAGTGCCGAATAGGTACGGTCGGCCAGCACAACCACTTCGCGCACAGCGTTGGTATTTCCGTCGTTCCAGCTTACAAAGCGACGGCCGAAGCCTCTCGTGGATGCGGTCAACGTAACGGTGTCGCCGTAGTCATAGGTGCCACCGCCGGTCACAGTACCGAGGTTGGTATCGCTCGAATAGACGGTAAGCGTGAACTGGTCGTAGCCGAACACTGCCGTCAGAGTGGTGTCTTCGGTGATGACGATGCTGCGCGGGTTGGCAGTCTCACCATCGCTCCAAGCCACAAAGTGGTGATGCTGGGCGGGCATTGCTATCACAGTGACAATGCTGTTGAACAGATAGGAGCCGCCGCCGCTCACACGACCCATCAGCGTGTCGGCGCTCTCGGCTGTCAGCGTGTAGGTGTTGGTGGTGAAATAGGCGGTATAGACGTTGTTGCCGGTCACCGTCTCGGTTCTCACCGAGTTGGTGTTGCCGTCGTTCCAACGGCTGAAGCTGTAGCCCCTGTTGGGATAAGCAGCAAAGGTGATGCTCGTGCCATAGGCATACGAGCCACCGCCGACGGTACGACCCTTGGCCTGGTCGACAGTGGAGACTGTCACATTGTGCACATCAATTGCAAAGCGGGCAATCAATGTGTCATTGCCGGTCACCATATACTGACGGGGGTTCGTGGAGTCGTTGTCGTTCCAGCACACGAAATGGTAATGCGGAGCCGGAGTGGCCACAAGGCTCACCATTGTGCCGCTGTTATACGTGCCGCTGCCACGCACCGAGCCCTGTGCTGTATCCGACGGCAGGACCGTCAAGTTGTAACGGTTGGCCGAGAAGGTGGCAATAAGAACGGTGTCGTGAAGCACTGTGATGTTTCTGGTAGGTGTTGTCACACCGTCGAGCCACGACTGGAAGGCAAATCCTTGGTTAGGCACTGCCGTGATTGTTGCGGTGGTGCCGTATTTGTAGGAACCGCTTCCTACCACTGTACCGTATACAGGATTGGTGGATGTGGCGGTGACGTTGTAGTTGTTGGTGTCGAATATGGCCAGGTAGCTTTCATCCGAAGTCACCTGCACCATGCGCGGGTTCTGCGTGTTGCCGTCAGCCCAGCGGCCAAAGTGGTAGCCATAATTGGCGGTGGCGTAGATGGCCGCCGTTGCATTGTGGCTGTACATGCCGCCTCCAAAAGCTTGGCCCTTATCGGTATTATCGCTAAACACGCTGATGCGGTGGGTCTGCACTCCGAAGTTGGCCACATAGTAGGCATCCTGAGTCACATGGACAATGCGCGGATTGGTGGTGTCGCCGTCAGCCCATCCGTTGAACTGATATCCAGCATACGGAATTGCTGTAAGGCTGGCATAGCTGTTATACTGATAACTGCCACCGCCTGCCACGGCACCCATGGTAGAACTCGAACTGACAGCCGTCACGTTATAGCTTGCCGTGCTGAAGATAGCGGTAAACGACATGCTGGCCGCGTTGATGGTCACTACGCGGGGGTTGTCGGTATTACCGTCGTTCCACTGCGTGAAAGCATAACCCGTGTTAGGTCTTGCCACGATAGTGGCACGGCTGCCGTAACGCACGTTACCCGAGCCTTCGACACTGCCTTTGCTGGGGTCGGCACTGTTCACCGACAACTGGCACATGTTGGCCTCGAAGAACAGATGCAACACGGTATCTCTGGTTACAGTAATGGTACGCACGTCGGAGGTGTCGCCCGTCTCCCAGTACAGGATGTGGTATCCGGTATTGGGCAGAGCCAGCAATGTAGCACGCTGGCCGTAGGAGTACGTCCCCTCTCCCACTACTGAACCTTGTGTACGGTCGCAGTCCACTGTAACGCTGTAAGTTTGTGCTGTCAAGTGCAGAGGCAATGCCATCAACAGAAACGCTGCCACAGTTAAAAGTGTACGTTGTTTTTTCATCATATATCCTTTCTTTATTATTTTCTTCATAATCGTATAACCTTTCTAACAAGAAGCGGGGCCGCGCTCCTGATGGAGCGCGGCCGCTCCCCGTTATTTACTTCATGATGATTACACGTTTTGCTGCAGCATTGCCGACCTTGACCAGGTAGACACCCGTTGCAGGCATTCTGAATTCGCGCTGCGGCATAGTGTTGCGCTGCTCGTTGACCAGGCACTTGCC
>JAGCUZ010000050.1 GCA_017962615.1 Bacteroidales bacterium
GACTACTTCTCAAGACGGATGCGGGCATCCACAGCGGTGACGTAGCGGGGATTACCCAGCAAGGGGTTGAGGTCCATCTCGGCAATCTCCGGAGCGGCCTGAACCAGTGCGCTCACGCGGGCAATCTGGTCGGCATAGAGGTCGATGTTTACAGCCTCTTGACCGCGCACTCCCTGCAAAATCTTATAGCCGCGCAGTTTGGTGAGGGCTTCCTTAGCCTCGGCAGCGCTGATGGGAGCCAGTGCGCTCTGCACGTCCTTCAGCACCTCGATGAAGATGCCGCCAAGTCCGAAGAATATCTGATGACCGAACTTCGGGTCGCGTATGGCTCCGATATAAACGTCGGTACCGTCGAGCATGGGATACATCTCCACTGCGTAAGTCTCGGGAATCACGATGAGGCGGTCGAACTCCTTGGCCACCGTGTCAAGGTCTTTCACTCCGAGGGTCACGCCGCCCACGTCGCTCTTGTGCAGCGGGCCGACGACCTTCATCACGAGCGGCACATCCTTCGAGCAGCCCACCTCCTTGGCGAAGGCCAGGGCATCCTCTTTCTTGCTCACCTCGACGCTCTTCTTGCGGCTGATGCCGGCGGCATCGAGCAGATCGTTATAGTCGGCAATCTCCATGTAGCCGTCCTTGCAGCGGTCGACGGTGGCGCGTATGCGTGCCACGTCAATCTTGGGCTGCTCCACATGCTCGGGCTGCGGCTTGGGCGTGTTGTACACCTTGCACAGGGCGTTGCCTAGCACGCACTCCTCGGGGAAGTTGATGCGGCCTTTGGCGATGAAGTCGTTGATTTCGTCCTTCACGTTGATAATCGAGGGCAGCACGGGGAATATAGGTTTCTTGCAGGTCTTCATCTTCTGGTCGAGCAGGTCGTATACCTCCTTGTTGCTGAACAGTCCGGGTGAGCCGAAGATGACGACGCTGAAGTCTATGTCAGTGTACTCGTTCTCGACGGCGTCGATGATGTAGCCCAGCTGCTCGGCCGTACCTGTGGCGAGGAAGTCGATGGGGTTGCCTACCGACGAGCCTGCGAAGAGCTTCTCCAGCAGGGCGGGACTTGCGGGATGGTCTTTAAGACTCGGCACCTCCATACCACCGTTGCTGAGCACGTCGGTGAGCATCACGGAGGGACCGCCCGCGTGGGTAATCACGGCGCAGCGTTTGCCCTTCAGCTCGGGATGCATGAAGACGGCGCACACCGTGGTGAGCTCCTGACGGTTCTGACAACGCACGATGCCAGCCTTGCGGAAGAGGGCGTCGACAGCGGCGTCGTTGGTGGCCAAAGCGCCGGTGTGGCTCGAGGCCGCACGGCTGCCTGCCGCGCTGCCGCCGCTCTTGATGGCGGCGATGTGGCAGCCCTTGTTGATAAGGCTGCGGCTGTGCTTGAGCAGACGCTGCGGGTCGCCAATCTTCTCCATGTAAAGCATGATGACGCGGCTCGACTTCTCGGGGTCGAAGGTCATGTCGAGGTGTTCCAGCACATCCTCTATGCCCAGCTGGGCGCTGTTGCCCACAGCCCACACGCTGTTGAAGGTAAGGCCGTTGCTGATGCCGTAGTCCTTGATGAACACTGCCGTGGCACCGCTGCCGGTGATGAAGTCCACGCCGTGGGGGTCGAGCTTGGGTATCGGGGTGTCGAAGCAGCCGCTGTAGTTGGTGTTGAGAAATCCCGTGCAGTTGGGACCTATCAGCGAGCCGCCTACGGCGTTGATGCTGTCAACAATATGCTTCTCGATGGCCGCGCCCTCGGGGTTCTCCTCCGAGAAACCGGCGCTGACGATGATGAAGCCCTTGGTGCCTTTCTGCTGCGTGAGCACGTCGACGGTGACGGGACAGAACTTGGCGGCGATGCAGAGTATGGCGCAGTCCACCTGCGGCAGGTCGTCGACCTTGGCGTAGCATTTCACGCCCTGCACCTCGGTCTCCTTGGGGTTGACGGCATATACCTCGCCCTTGAAGCTGCTCTCAAGCAAGTTCTTCAGGGCCTTGCCGCCGGGTTTGTGTATGTCGCTCGATGCACCGCACACAACGATGCTACGGGGATTTAATAGTTCTTTGGCTATCATTAATGCTTATTAGTTTTAAGTTTATAGCTTTAAGTTATAAGTGGGCTGACGCAATATAGGCTGTCAGCCCGCTATAATCTTTAGAAACTGTTTAAATTTGATTGATGATATTTATTAAGCAGATGGGCGAGCAGATTTTTCTTCTTTTTGAAGGCGCAATGGGGTTCCATTGTAACTGAAAAAGGAGGTCGCGACCGCATGGGAGCAACTGATTTTTCAGGGGAAAGATGCCGTTCAGGTGCTTCAAGAAAGACATTGAATTAAATTTAAACAGTTTCTTATTATTTATCCTCGGGTATTGCTGCGAGGGCGGCCACCAGGTAGTCGAAGAACTTCTTCGTGCTGGGTATGTTGGCGCGCTCGTCGGGGCTGTGGGGGCTGTTCAGCGTCGGGCCGAACGATATCATCTCCATGTCGGGATATTTGCCGCCAAGGAGTCCGCACTCCAAGCCTGCATGGATAGCCATCACCTTGGGCTCTTTCTTGTAGAGTTTCTTGTAGGTCTGCTTCATGGTCTTCAGCAGCTTGCTCTCCATGTTGGGCTTCCATCCGGGATAGGCGCCGGCCAATTCGCACTTGCCGCCAGCCAGTTCGGCCAGGCACACCAGTCTTTCGGCCAAAGCCTCCTTGGCGCTGTCGACCGAGCTGCGCAACAGGGCCTTGATGGTGAACTTCTTGTTGTTGGTGTTCATAATGGCGAGGTTCAGCGAGGTCTCGACGAGGCCTTCCATGTCCTTGCTCATGCGGATAACGCCGTTGGGGGCAATCATCACAGTGTTGATAATCTTCTGCGTGTCGGCCTTGCTGATGACCGTTGTGGGGATGCGCACGGTCTCAATCTTGATGAAGAAGTCGGGCTCCACGTTGCCCAGCTCTTTCTTCACCCAGCCGGCCACCTTGTTCAGCTCGTCCACTATGCAGTCCTTGTGGGCCTTGGGCATGGCAAAGGTGATAGTGGCGTCGCGCGGTATGGCGTTGCGCATGTTGCCGCCGTCGACGTTTATAAGGCGTATGTCGCAGTCGGCCACCCAGCGCATGTGGCGGAATATAAGCTTGTTGGCGTTGGCACGGCCGGTATTGATCTCCATGCCGCTATGGCCGCCCTTCAGGCCGCCCAGCGTGAGCTTCACGGCGCAGTAGTCCTTCGGGGTCTTCTCGGTGGCATAAGGCACGGTGATGGTGGCGTCGATGCCGCCGGCGCAGCCCACATAGAGCTCGCCCTCGGTCTCGCTGTCGAGGTTGAGCAGGTATTTGCCCTTCAGCTCGCCCTTCTTCAGGCCGAAGGCGCCGGTCATGCCGGTCTCTTCGTCGGTGGTGATAAGGGCCTCGATGGGACCGTGCTTGATGGTCTTGCTCTCGAGTACCGCCATGGCGGCAGCCACGCCCAGGCCGTCGTCGGCACCGAGGGTGGTGTCACATGCATACACCCATTCGCCGACTATCTTGGTCTCGATGGGGTCTTTCTCGAAGTTGTGCACCTTGCCGGCACGGGCCTGCGGCACCATGTCCATGTGGGCCTGCAGCACCACGGGTTTCACCTTTTCCATGCCTTTGGTGGCGGGCTTGCTCATAATGACATTGCCCACTTTGTCAACGCGGCAGTCTATTTTGTGTTTCTTTGCCCAGTCAACAAGATATTTGCGCACGGCTTCTTCGTGTTTCGACGGGCGAGGGCAACGTGTAAGGTTATAGAAGTTGCTCCACAGTTCTTTGGGTTCAAGGTCTTTGATTGTCATAGTTTTGTATTGTTTAAATTAATATTTTATTCTATAATTCTGTTGTGCGAAGTTACAATTTTTTTTTCATTTGGCAATAAAAAAAGCACCACCCCGCCGCAGGCCGACTTGTGAGTTTCGGCGGTTACGACTGGTTATTAGCACGTTGACCACCATCATAATGGTGATAAATGTATACCGTAGTATTACATATCGTCTTTGGGAGCGAAATAGGTCTCGATGTATTGCAGCAATGCATCCACGTCTTCGAGCCTCAACCTCCTGTCTTTGCCTGACTTGGATGCCGTGCTTCTCTCCGCTGCCGGCTTCTTGGTGGCTGCAACCATGGTGGGCTCGCCAAACAGGCTCATCTGCATCAGCGCGGGCTGCTGAGCCGCCTCGTCGGCCTCTAGCTGCGGCTCTTGGCCGCCGGGCTTCTTAACCACCATCAACTCGTCGTCCAACGCGTTGCTGTCCTCGCGCACGTCCACCACCTGACAGGTCATCAGGCTACTGCGCAGCTCGTCCAACAGCTTGTGGCGCTGCTGCTCCCAGTAGTCGTCTTCCATGGGTGCGGGCAACTGGTTGGTCAGCTCGTCGGCCACCTTGTCAACAAACGCCCATGCGTCGTCGCCGTTCACCACGAACAGCATGTTGCATGTAACGTGGAGATTCTTGACGAGGTGCGCCGCCGACCTTATGTCTATCAGCATGTAAAGCTGATGGCGCACAGGGTCTTCGCTGTAGAAGAACGGGCACTGCACCTGCTCCTGCCCCACGCTCTGGCACACGCTCATGTCCGAGCCACGGTGCATGGCAAGGTGGTATATGTTGTTGAGCAGGTCGGCCGTGTCGTAGTGCCGCGCCGTGGTTTGCAGGGTCAGTATGGCCGTGTTGTCCACGGTCAGCATCATATTGTCAAATAGTGTGTTGCGATTCTTCTTCATTGTTCGAAAGAGTCTTTTTTTGAGAAGTCGGGGCAATAGCAGTCGGCTGCTTCGAGGCTTTGCAGCCATCCGTGCGCGAAGCCCAGCTGTTCGCAGTGCGCCGCAGCCGCGTCGTATTCCTCCTGCGTCAGTCGGCGGCCAAGCTCGTCGACGGCCTCCATCGCCTGCGGCGGGTTGTACTGCCCCATCAGCGACAGGTGCACGCGTGTGCCTATGTTGTCGGCAATCCAGTCGAGGGTGTCGAAGGTGTTCTGCAGCTGCCCCGGCAGTATCAGGTGGCGTATTATGATGCCGCGGAATGCCAGCCCCTCTTCGTCGGTCAGCAGTCCCGTGCCGCGCTGGCGCACCATCTCCAGCAGTGCCTCGCGGGCCCGCTCGGGATAGTCGGCGGCGTGCGAGTAGCGGGCGGCGAGGCCGGCGTCGCTGTATTTCAGGTCGGGCAGGTAGATGTCCACGTAAGGTTCCACCATGCGCAGGGTCTCTATGCTGTCGTAGCAGTTGGTGTTGTACACCACCGTGGGCCGTCTACCACGGCGGTGCAGCGCCTCGACAATGGCCGCCACGCGGTGCGCGTAGTGCGTAGGACTCACGAAGCCCACCACCTGCTCGCTCTCCTCCAGCACCTACTCTATGCGGCTTATGATGTCGGCGTCGGTGCGGTAGAATATCTTCTCCCCTGCCACCTCGCGGCGGCTTATCTCGTGGTTCTGGCAGTACACGCACTGCAGGTTGCAGTGGGCAAAGAACACATTGCATATACCCCTGGCACCCGCCAGCGCAGGCTCCTCGCCGCGGTGCAGGGCTATGCTTGCCACCTCGGCCTCGTCGCCGGTGTGGCAGAACCCCTCGGCCTTGGCACGGTCGCCGGGGCATTGGCGTGGACACAGAGTGCAGTGGCTCATAGTTACCTCCCTAACAAGAATACGGTGTTACGCTTGTGCAGCTGCGGCAGCTCTGTGCATTTCCATTCCTGCACCGTCATGGTACGCAGGTACTGCGTGGGCATTGTCAGGTCGCACGCCACGCACACGCGCGTCGTCTCCTTGCAACATGCCAGCAGGCTCTCCAGCATCTGGTTGTTGCGGTACGGAGCCTCGATGAATATCTGCGTCTCGTTCTCGCGCAGCGCCCGCGCCTCTATGTCGCGCAGCGCCTTGCAGCGCTGGCCGCGTTCCACGGGCAGGTAACCCTTGAAGGCGAAGCGCTGCCCGTTGAGGCCCGACCCCATCAGGGCCAGCATCAGCGACGACGGCCCCACCAGCGGCACCACCTCGATGCCTCGTTCCTGCGCCATGCGCGTTATCATCATGCCAGGGTCGGCCACGCACGGCAGCCCGGCCTCCGACAGCAGCCCCACGTTGCCGCCGCGCGCCGTGGCGTCGAGGTAGCCCACGATATCGCGCTCCGACGTATGTTCATTAAGCACAAGGAATTCGGTGTCGTCGATAGCATGGCTGTAGCCTGCCTGTTTCAGAAACCGGCGTGCGCTGCGCAGCTCCTCCACTATAAACGTGGTGCAGTCGTCGAGCAGCTCTCTGTTTTTCGGCGGAAGCACCTGCTCAAGTTGCTCACCGCCTATCGCCACGGGGAAAAGTATCAATTTACCTTGCATCCTATCTATCTGTTGTTCAACCTATAATATATAGTGAGTAAATATTTCTTACACAATGTGTATTCCTCACGTTTTTTTTTCGTACTTTTGCAAAACGAAAAAACATTAAAATTATTACTAATACATTCATTTTAGATTATGCAGAAATTTGACCCCGCAACAGCAATCCAGCGTCACGACGGCCGCGACGCCAACCGTGGCGTGAACCCCGCCATCTGCGACAGCGCAACATTCACCTTCCCCGAGGCACACCTCATGACCGAGACCTTCCACGGCGAAACCGAGGGCTACTTCCTCTACAGCCGCCACTGGAACCCCTCCAACCTCGCACTCTGCCAGAACCTCGCCGCCATGGAAGGCACCGAGATGGCTTGGGTCACGGGCTCCGGCCTCGCCGCCATCACCAGCGCACTCCTCCACGAGGTGAACGCCGGCGACCATATCGTGGCCTCCATGACCACCTACGGCGGCACCTTCGCCTTCATGGCCAACTACCTCAAGAAGTTCAACGTGAACACCACCTTCGTGAACATGCAGAACCTCGAGAGCGTGAAGAAAGCCCTCGCCGAGCACCCCAACACCAAGGTCGTCTACACCGAGACCATGAACAACCCCCTGCTCCGCATCGCCA
>JAGCUZ010000051.1 GCA_017962615.1 Bacteroidales bacterium
AGCATACATGAATCATGTAGATAGAAGATTGTATCATCGGGACACACCTTTTGGTACAGATATAGGTATTCCGGTATCCTTATTGTATCATAAAAGAATCCCTCATACAGCGAAGACACCTTGGTCAGTGCTGTAAGTCCCTTTATTTTCAGGGGTTCATTTGTCACAAATCTTTTGGCAACATATCTTCCTGTAACAGGGGTTGTTATTTCCAGATAGCAGTCCCAGCCGTTCAGGTAGCATTCGCATGTATCGTACCATTGGTTGTAGAAATAATTGCGATGACGGTTTGGAATTGTGTCGCAGTTTGGACAAGGTGTTGCTGTTTGTCCAAAAATCTGGACAGTTGTGACTAATAATAGTGTTAGTGTAAAATAACGTTTCATAATATTTATATTTTGATCGTTAGTGTTTGGTTTTGCAAATAGTCATGATTATCAATAGCTACAATAGCTTGTCGGACAGTAATTCGTATAAACGATAGGAATTGCCGTGACAGGGAAATTCGTGGGATCGTGAGCATAACGATGGTTTATACTGAAAGGCTTGTTAGTCAATGTGGATATAGTGATATTGGCAGATGGGGCTTTTGAATAATTATTGTCCATACAGTCTTGTGACAATATATTTGTAAAATATCTGTGATAGCCTAATTTTACATAGAAGTCTGAACTAGTGGTTGGATGCAGGCCACCCAAGGCGAAGCCCCAGAACCCATTGTTTCCTACAACATTGTACCGACACACAGAATTAACCTTATTTGTACAATATAATATATATAAGGGATTCACAATGTTGTTCCATTTTTCGGTGTACATCCAGCTGTTCTGTGACCCATCATGAGTCAACAAAACTGTAGCCGTGGTGTCTGGCAGGCTGCAAACATCCTTCAATGTCCCCGCATTCAAAATGTATGAACCATCCAAAATAGTTGTGTTCTGAATTTTGAATCTTAAGGAGAATAATCCGTCATAATATGTAATACCGTTGTCAATGTTTTGGGCATTGAATGACAGAACGGAATTGTCAGCCCCCATGGGACTTAATCTCACAGGTAGGGAAAAGGTTGTCGAATTAAGGTTGTATGGATTTGCTGCGGGGCTAATAATAGTGTGTGCATCAAATAAATAGGCTGTTTTTGTAAATTGCATTCCCCCAAAATAGAAATAGTATTCCTGACTATTGCGACGAAGCCAAATCGTATGGTAGTCGTTGGTAAAAACGGAGGCTGTAATTATTGAAGTACCTTCCTTTATGATATCAACCACCTTTTCCGTAGAATTAACGGGCGGTGTCCTGATATTATTATCCCATCTTATTTCGCCATTACATTCTGGATAAAACTTTACTCGTGCCACAGTAGATGCTCTGAAAGCGGTATCCTTCGGTAATCCAACTATGTCTAATACCGCGTTTTCTTTGAATACGTTCTGACATACGCCCTGATAATACCCATTGGTCTCGGTATAGGCCACCATCTTATAAAGACTTTTGCAGCCTTCAATATTTCTTACGTAAACTGATCCTGGTGCCGTGGTTTGAAAAACTGTATCAATATAAAACAACCCAACGAAACCATCTGAGTCAACACGTGGGATCCATTGCATTTGGTAGTAATATCCTGTATCTCTGGTATATGTTCCACAAAAAACGCAGAAGTTCACAGGAGTCTGTGCAGCATTATCTCTGTGTAAAGTCACGAATTGCGCATCATGTACCCTGTAACCACTAGGCAATTCGCAAATCTTTCTCAATAGACTCATTGTAGTGTCAGTGACGTATATTGTTGTTGCCGATGATGCATTGGGGTTGGTGCTTTGGCTGGCAGAAATATTATGCTCAAAAACAAATAGTAATTTGTCGTTATTATTTCTAACTAGAACATTTTCTGTATAAACAGGATATGACGTTGCCCTAGAAATAGTCTGAGCAGAAACCGTCATATCTATAAGAGCCACAAACATTACTAAAAATATCAGCTGTACTATTGTCTTTCTTTTCATAAATCATTGTTTTAAAGTTCATTTTTGTGCAGTCCTCGTGAAGAAAAATATCATGTATACAATACAGACGGCGGTTCCTCGTTATTATTAAGGACTGCGGATTCTTATTCTGCGTCTTGGGTGCACCTTTGCAGGGAAGAGTGAATTATATGTTGTGAAAGTTCAAAACACTCTCCCTGCGTCGGCACCCTCTTTTTATAGCCCGCACATGCCGACGCAGTAGACATGTGGATGGGCTTGGTTAGATGAATTTCATAGGCATTAATGGTTTTGTGCAAACTGTATTATGGTTTGCTGTTATTAGATTTACTTGACGGCAATGCAGGTGTATACTCCTGTTTCTTCGTTGTATTCAATTGTTACATCGTACCCTTGCGAATGCATGTTATCACACCATGTGAAAGCGGCGGCTTTGTCGGTTGTAGTGTAGGTGACTACTTCCTTGGAGGCTGAGACTTGTGTTGTGCGGTTTCCATTGAGAATCCGGACTGTGTAGCCACGCTCTGCCAATGCCAGCATACGGTAGAGGAAGTCGTTCCACGCCTCCTCACCTACAAGCTTTTCCTGGCGCAGCTCGCCGTTAACGGTGTAGTGCACGTGGCGCACTGCGCCAACCTCGGCAACGCTCGTCTGGGGTTCGACCATTGTTTCTTTCTGACAGCCTGCGGCCATCGTTCCAAGCACTGCTATGAGTGCTAACGCTTTGATTGTTCTGCTTTTCTTAACCATGTGTTTGAATTTGTTTTATTGGGGTTGTTGGAAATGTTATATTCATAAGACATGTTCGACACTGCCTTGATCTGGGCAGAATCGGTTATTTTTAATATGCATATAAAACGCCTGGGACGTGACGTGTACATAATGTTGTTGTTTAGTCCGTCAACGGTATCCACGGGTAATGCTGGATGTTTTTTGTTGATAGTCTTTATGGATATCTTGTTGCTGTCGCCGCAATAAAGATGCTCGTATTCTTTGGGAACTACAGGAATATAGAAGTCGTGTTGCAGAATGTCCCAGCCTGCATCGTTTGCAGCCTCGAGCAGCGTAATGTCAACAGTGACAGTATCGTTGACACGATAGTCCTTCAGGAATGCCGCTCTGATGCCGTCAACGTCCTTGTATCTGGAATATTCCTCGCTCACTGCCAAAGACGGGAAGAACCAGTACCATCGCTTCCACAGCGTGATGGCGGCAAATTCCACGACTACGGCCAATAACAGCCACAGCCAGAAATGTTTTGCAAGTTTTGTGTTATTCATACTATTTATTGGCGATTCTTATTAATAGAGTCCATGGTTCTTAAACGGCCTCGGGTCGGTATATCGCTGTATGGACGGCTTTGTACGCATGTGCGGTGTCTATGGCGCCGTAAAGAGTCGATGCTGTATGTACCTGAGGCTGGGCATAGGCTGAGCCCGCAGTGGCAGAGACGAGAACAACGACACAAACCGCTACGGCTGTGCGGAACAGCCTGACACGGTGGCGGTAGCGGGCGCAGCGCTCCTCGAGGCCCACGGAGTGTTGGGCGGCGAGGGCGAGAATCATGGCGCGGTCGGCATCGGTGAGCGGCCGCAGGGGTTGTCGGGGTGTGGTGTGTGTTTTCATTTCTTGTATTTTTTACGCAGTTCGTTGATTATGCGGTAGCGCAGCTGGACGACGCTGCGCTGCTTGATGTTGAGTTGTTGGGCTATCTCGTCGTCGTCGAATCCGTCGGCCATCAGCAGGAAGGCTCGGCGCTCGTGGTCGGTCAGCTCGTCGGCCATGGCCTCGATGCAGTCGCGCGCGCCGTTGTCGACGGGCTCGGCTATGTTGTCGGCCATCCAGCCGTCGAGGGGCAGCAGCTTCCAGGCTTTGCGGTAGTAGCTGAAGTTGGAGTAGGCGGCACGGCACTGCCAGTACACCCAGGCCGTCTCCTGCAGGGGCGCGGCCCCGGGCTTAAGCCTGTCGGCCCGCCGCCATAGCCACAGGTAGCACTCCTGCTGCAGCTCTGCACACAGCCGCTTGTCGCCATAGGCGCGCAGCTTGCAGAAATGCTCTATGAGCGCCTTGTGCCTGGTGACGAGGCTCTGGAACTGCCGGTAGTATGTCATTCTGTCGCTCTGCATGGTTTTGTGTCGGCCGACGGGCATTGTGACGCTTCTCTATAATATAATAGGAATCTCGAAGGCAAAAAGTCTACAAGGGCACAAAAAATTTTCAATCAGAACTATCAGAACTGTCATAATTTTTTCTCAATCAGAATATTCTCAATCAGAACTGTCAGAATTTTTCTCAATCAGAACTAAAAGAACGAAAAGAAATATGATTACTATATGTTATGTCTACAACTGAGGGCGCGTACCTTCGGCACGCATTGTTTTATGGTCATTTTAGGCCCCAGACTGCGCTTCGCTTGTCAGGGGTTATTGAAATTAAGTCCCTCCGGGACTTTGTTCCCAGTTGCCTCGTTAAGTTCGGCAGGCTTGCCACGCAGCCTTCGGCAGTCAAGGGTTTGCTCTGCAGCTCGCGAGGTACACCAATTGAGGGCAAGCCCATACGGGGCTATTAGGTGAAGAATATAGTATCCATAAAAGAGTTTCTGATAGTTCTTTTCGTTGCTCATTAGTTTTATTGATTCAAAAGGTATTCGCAGGCATACCACTGATTGAGAATATGGTTCTTTTCGTTGCTCATTAGTTTTATTGATTCAAAAGGTATTCGCAGGCATACCACTGACTGAGATAAGAAAAAAGAAAACGGGCCCCGCGGTGGGGGTCCGTTTTCTTACGTGTTATGATTGGTAAATAACGTTGGGGTTATTTTGCAATCAGGGTGATTTCAGCACGACGGTTGTTGGCGCGGCCTTCCTCGGTGGCGTTGGTGTCGATCGGGTACTTGCTGCCTTTGCCTTCCTTGGTCATGCGCGAAGCGTTGATGCCACGCTCGAGGAAGTAGTTGTACACAACCAGGGCACGACGCTCGGAGAGCGGCTGGTTGACCTTGTCGGTGGCGGTGTTGTCGGTGTGGCCAACGATTCTGACGTTCATGTCGGGGAAGATCTTGAGGATCTTGACGACGGCGTCGAGCTGGCGTGTGGCGTCGTCGCTGAGGACGGTGTCGTTGAGCTCGAAGTTGACCTTGACGGCATAGCCGTAGATGTCGTCGCTGCCATCGTTGTTGGCGTTGTCCTTAGCAGGACGGCCGTTGGCGTCCTTCAGTGCGTTGTAGACCTCGTCTTTGCTCACCTGGCCGGGTTTCTCGGTGGGAACCTCTTTGACGACTTCCTTGACGACTTCTTTCTCGACGGTGCGGACAACCTCAACAGGAACCTCAACAGCCTTGGGGCAGTGGCAGGCGCGTTTCAGCGGGAAGCCGAGACGTATGGCGGCCTCGACGCCTCTGTTGTAGCGTTTGCCTTCGGCCTCGTATACGTTGGTGTTAAGACGGTCGGCCTCGCGGTCCATCTCGACCTCGGAGAAGGTGTTGATGAAGCCCAGGTTGTAGCCCACCTCGAAGCCGAGGGTGATGGTGCGGTTGGTCATTTCGATGGGGAAGTTCATACCGAAAGCGCCGTAGCCGCTGAAGTCGTACTTGGCGATGCTGCCGGTGGAGAGCTCGGTGGAGACCTCGCCGGTGGCGTTGGAGTTATAGGTCACGTTGCCATAGCGTGCCATGCCGAAGGTGGGAGCAATGAGGAGGTAGGGGCGCACTTTGCTCTCGCGGCAGAAGGTGTAGACTATGGGGAGGCGGAAGTCATAGTAGAAGGCGTTCATCTTGTAGTTGATGTCGGCCCAGTCGAGCTTGACACCGCGACCGATGTAGTTGAACTCGGGACGGAGAGAGAGACCGTTGTTGAAGGCTATGTCGAGGAACATGCCGAAGTTGGGGCGCACATAGACCGAGTGGTCGTAGAGCTCGTTGTAACGGTCGTAGGTGTAGTGCATGTTGGCGAAGTTGACGCCGCCCTTGAAACCGAAGGTGAGGCGGTCGTTGAAGGTGCCATATTCTTCATTTGTGGCCTTGTTCTGGGCAAAGGCGACAGTGGCCATGCAACCAAGGAGAGCAAGTAAAAAAATACGTTTCATATCCTGTATTGTTTATTTTAAAAGTTAGACAAAATCAAAAACAAGTCACTTTTTCAACATGTCTTCGGTGAGCCAGTGGCATTTGGAAGCCATGCCGTCGCCATCGCGATAGACGCGGTAGTAGTTGACACGCATGAGGTCGTTGTTGGCATCCTGCTTGTCGAGCATGACGAAGCAGATCTCGTAGTCTTTCACGCCTTCATCGGTCCAGGTGCCGGAGATGATGGTGGCTTTGCGGAAGGTCTTGCCGTCGGTGAACTGGCCGTCCTCATAGAAATAGACTGTGAAGTCGTTGCCTTCGCCGATGATCTGGGCCTCGCCGGAGTAGGAGGTGGAGCTGCCCTGACGCTCGTAGTACTGAACGATGTTGGAGCTGGACTGGCCAACGAAAGCGAAGTAGACGTCGTCGAAGCGGTCGCCAGGATTGTAGAGGCTGTCGGAGGCATAGACGAGGAGCTCAGGAGAGCAGACGAACTGGGCGGAGATGAGGTCGCGAGTGGTCACAGTGCCTTCGCTGCCGTCGCCCGGGTTGCCGCCGTTACCGTTGCCGCCGTCGTTGTTGGGGACGTGGAGGGTGTCGGTAATCATGACCGGGGGGGTGAGACCCTGATGAATCTGCATCACCGAAGTGGAGGTGATGGCGTTGATCACCTCAGTGGGGATCACCGTCGATGAAATTGTGCCATCCGGCACCGGAAGAATCAGTGTGTCGTCCGATTCTTTGAGACAGCTGGTTGCGCAGAGTGCCACAACAGCAGATAGGGCGAGAGCCCTAAAACAGTTCAATTTTCTGACTTTCATGGTTTAATAATTTATTTTTTAGAATTAATTTACTCTATTTCAATTTGCAAATATACACACTTTTTTTGAATTAGCACAGAAAAAAGTAAAAAGAGGCATTCTGGGTGCTCGCGGGCACCTGTCGCGGCGGGTGGCAAGGCGGCGGCAACGGGCGGCTGGCCGAGGGTGTGCTCAACCGAAATGCTGCGCCACTTCGTGAAGCAGGGCTTCGATGTCGGCCACGGTCGTAAGCTCCACGAGGCGAGTGCGGTAAGGCTTGAAGTGGGGTATGGAGCGGAAGTAGCCTGCATAGTGTTTGCGCATCTCGATAACCGCCGCACGCTCGCCCTTGTCGGCGGCAGCGGCGCGCAGGTGCTCGATGCACACGGCGGCACGCTCGGCAACGGTGGGCTCGTGGTAAGCCCCTTCGCGCATGTAGGCCTTGGCCTGTCCGAAAATCCACGGGTTGCCTATGGCGGCACGGCCAATAAGCACGCCGTCAACACCATAGCGGTCTCGGGCTTTGGCCACCTGCTGCGGTGTCTTCAGGTCGCCGTTGCCGAACACGGGGATATGCAACCTGCTGTTTTCTTTGACTTTGGCGAGGAGTGCCCAGTCGGCGGTGCCGCTGTACATCTGGGTCTTGGTGCGTGCATGTATGCTAATGGCCGCCACGCCAATGTCTTGCAGCTGCTCGGCGAGGGTGACGATGGGCTTGTCGCTCTCGTCGTAGCCCAGGCGCGTCTTCACCGTGAGCGGCAGCTTGGCGCGCTTCACTAACACACTTGTTATATGCAACATAGCGGGTATGTCTTTCAGTATTCCCGACCCTGCGCCGCGTCCCGCCACCTTGCGCACGGGGCAGCCCCAGTTGATGTCGATGAAGTCGGGCTTCGCCTCCTCGACAATGTCCACGCAGCGCAGCATGGAGTCCTCGTCGGCCCCAAATATCTGTATGCCAATGGGTCGCTGCTCCTCGGTGAAGCACATCTTGCGGCGGCTCTTCACCGCGTCGCGCACCAGCGCATCGGACGAAATGAACTCGGTTACAAGCACATCGGCCCCGTGCTGCTTGCACACCTGACGGAACGACAGGTCGGTGATGTCGTCCATGGGCGACAAAAACAGCGGAAAATCAGGCAAAATCAACGAGCCGACAGCAGGCATAAAGTTTTTACACAATAAATTAAGTCAATAACCGTAATATATTCCGAACATGCAAAAATAAGATTATTTTTCGAAATGGACAAGACACACATCATTCATTACACGGAATTGCCATACAACGATCTTGGAACCAGTGATATGGAACTTCTGTCGCGTGCCAGGGAGAGCATCGGGAGCGCCCACGCGCCGTATTCGCATTTCAGGGTAGGGGCGGCCGTGCGGCTGGCAAGCGGCGAGATAGTTACCGGCAGCAACCAGGAGAACATAGCCTATCCTTCGGGGCTGTGTGCCGAGCGCACCGCCCTCTTCGCCGCCTCGGCGCAACACCCCGGACAGGCCGTAACAGCACTGGCTATCATTGCACAAGACCCGCAGGGGCGACTGGTGGCGGCCAACCCGTGCGGCGCCTGCAGGCAGGTGATGGCCGAGTACGAGATGCTGCACAAAACACCCATACGCATAATTGCCTACCAAAACGAGGCATGTGTGCAGATATTCAGCGGCACTGCGTCGCTGCTGCCTTTCTCGTTCGAGATGTAGGTGCAATTTTGCAAAAAACATGGTGCGCAACGGCGGCAAATGCAGCCCGCCAAGCGAAATAGTATATAATATTTTTTATCACTAAAGCTTTAGAACCCAAGTCGATAAAAAGACTTGGCATTGCTTTTTTGATAAAAAGTTTTCACACGCGGAAAATTATTTGTAATTTTGCACGCTTAAATTGGCGCTGGAGAAGTGCCCAAAAAGCATCAAACGCAACAGAAACAAAAACCAAAAAAAAATAACAATGGGAATTATCGGAAGTATCAGAAAACGTGGGTGGATTGCCGTCGTGGTTGTCGGCGTGGCAATCATCTGTTTTATCATTGGCGACTTTGCCAAGAAACAACCAAACATGCCCGACATGGGTAAGATTAACGGCAAGACCATCACCAGCGCCTACTTCAACCAGCGTGCCGACGAGATGATTGAGAACTACCGTCAGCAGCAGCAAATGGACCAGCTGCCGTCGGAAGTGGAGTATCAGATTCGTGAACAGGCATGGCAGGTGATTGTTGAGGAGCAGCTCAATGAAAACCAATACAACCGACTTGGTCTGCGCGTCACCTCGAGCGAGGTAAGCGACATGTTTGCAGGCAGTTTCATACATCCTTACCTGCGCCAGATATTCACCAATCCGCAGACCGGCGAATACAACGTGCAGCAGATCCGTTCGATGACCGACAACTTCGACATGCTCGACTCCACATCGAAGACCCAGTGGGTGCAGCTGGAGAAGGCTGTGAAGCAGGATCGTCTACAGCAGAAGTATAACATGCTTATAAGCAAGGCTTTCTACATGCCGAAGGCTATGGCTGCGCAGGTGGCCGATATGAGCAGCGACGCCGCCAACGTGCGTGTAGCCGCCCTGCGTTTCCAGAACGTGGCCGACGAGGAGGCTAACCCCACTCAGGCCGACTACGAGAAATACTACAAAGAGCATAAAGCCGAGTACCGCATCCGCGAGGAGCTGCGCGAGCTCGACTTCATCGTCTTCCCCGTCAACCCCACTCCTGCCGACCTCCAGGCCATCGAGGAGAACGTGAACAAGACATGGGAAGAGTTTCAACAGGTTGAAGACAAGGACATCATGTACTTCGTCAACGACGAGTGCCAGTCGGCCAGCCGCTACGACACGATTTACAAGACCGCCGACGCCTTCAGTCCGCTCGACTCGATAGTCAAGGCCTCCAACCCCGGCACGATGATTGCTCCGCGCATCGTTGGCAACGACTGGGTCATGGCACGCGTCACAGGTGCCGCCATGCGTCCCGACAGCCTCCGTGTGTCGGCAATATGGATTCTCAACAAGAAAGCCGGCGGCGAGATATCGCGCAGCGAAGAAGAGGCCAGCCGCCTCACCGACAGCATCGCCGACCTGCTGAGAACCGGCAAGATGCCTTTTGAGCAGGCTGTGGCCGAGTTCTCCGACGACCCCGCGAAGGCCGAGAACAAGGGCGACCTGAACTGGGTGCCCGACGGCTACTACGGTTTCCTCAACGAGCGCGTTGTCAACACCCCCGTGGGCAACTTCTTCACCATGGAGCGTCCCGACAAGACCGGCCACGTCATTGCTTTGGTGACCGGCAAGACCGAGCCTCATATGAAATATAAGGTGGCTATGATAACGCTGCCCATCACCCCTAGCGAGCAGACCGACGGCGAGATTTACGCCAAGGCCAACCACTTTGCCGGTCAGAACCGCACCCACGCCGCCATGATGTCGGCCGCCCAGGCCGAGAACCTGGCAGTGCGCAACGCCATCATCCCGGCTATGGCCAACTCGCTGCAGGGCGTGAACGGCAACGCACGCAGCATAGTGCAGTGGGCCTTCAACGACGAGACCGAGAACGGCTCGGTGGCCAACCAGGTGTTCTCGACGGGCGAATACATGTATGTGGTTGTGGCTCTGAAAGACATCCTCAAGAAAGGCTACCTGCAGCTTGAGCAGGTGCGCAACATGATTGAGCAGCCTGTGCGCCTCGAGAAGAAGGGCGAGATACTCATGGCCAAGGCCGAAGAGGCTCTGAAAACCAACAAGAACATCGACAACCTGGCATCGCAGCTGGGCACCACCGTCGACTCGGTCAACAATGTGAGATTCAACGACTACTACTTCGACCGTTTTGGCATGGAACCCAAGGTGCAGGCCGCCATCGCCGCCACCAAGCAGAACAGCCTCATAGGCCCTATCAAAGGCACGAGCGCCGTGTACATGGTGCAGGTTGACGGCGTTGTGAAGGGCGAAGAGGTTAGCGCCGACATGATTCGCAACAACATGGAGTCGGAAGAGCAGCAGAAGGTGCGCAGCCTGATACAGGTGCTCAAGGACAACGCCAAGATTACCGACCAACGAAACAAATATTTCTAATAGTCGGCTCAAGCCCTGCAAATCTGAATCACAAAAATTAGAAGCAAGAGAGCGTGGCCTGACTTAGAGGGCTACGCTCTTTTTATCAGAAACGACATCACCAACACCTACACGCTGCCATGGCAAAACGTCGGCGAAACATCTTCAAGGCTCTGCACCCCAAACAAATCAAGAAGTGGGGCCGCAAGCTTGTTGACTTGAAAGACGACATCAAGGACGTTATAAAAACCAAGCACCGTTTTGTCATAATGGACTCCGAGACCTTCCGAGAGAAGTTCTCGTTCCAGCTGTCGGGTATCAATGTGTTTGTAACCGTGGGTGTCATAGCCATAGTGACGGTGACGCTCACGGCAATCCTTATCGCCTTTACCCCGTTGCGCGAGTTCATACCTGGTCACGCCAACAGCCGTATGGTGGAGCAGACCTACAAGAACGCCTACGTCATCGACTCGCTTGAGCAGCAGCTGGCCAACCAGGAGCGTATGGTTCACACCATTCAGTGCATACTGCAGGGCAAGGACCCGTCAGAGGGCGACGACAGCGGCGAGGCGGAGCGTCCGGCCAAAGTCGACAGCGTGAACTACACGCACTCAAAAGCCGACGGCGAGCTGCGGCGCGAGATAGAGAGCGCCGACAACAAATACCAGGTACGTGGACAGAAGACCGACAACCAGACAAAGGCCAACTCGTTCGGCGGCGACGTGCCGATGAACAGCCAGCTTTACTTCACCCCGATGAAAGGCAAGATAATTGCCAGCTACGACCCTAAAATAAAACACTACGGGGTGGACATAGCCGGCACCACCAACGCGACGATAAAGGCCGCCTACAGCGGCACGGTGGCCTTCTCGGGCTTCACCGTGGAGACGGGCTACGTGATAGTTCTGCAGCACCCGGGCAACGTGATATCGCTTTACAAACACAACAGTGCCCTGCTGAAGCGCGAAGGCGACTTTGTAAGGGCGGGCGAGCCTATAGCCTACCTGGGCAACTCGGGCGAGCTGACCACAGGGCCTCACCTGCACTTCGAACTATGGATTAACGGCAAAGCGGTGAACCCGCTGCAATATATTTCGTTCTAGGCAGGCCTAGGCTATCTTAGGAAACCCTAGGCAATCCTAAGAACTAGCACAAAACAACGTATCAACTTATCCACATTAAACCTATCCACATATCAACTTATCCACATTAAACCTATCCACATTAAACCTATCCACATATCAACTTATCCACATTAAACGTATCAACGGATAAACAATGAACTCAAATACTCAAGATATTCCCCCGAAACGCATAGCCATACTGGGCTCGACGGGCTCGATAGGTACGCAGACTCTCAACGTGGTGCGGCGGCACCGCGACAGGTTCGAGGTGGAGCTGCTAGTGGCGGGCAGCAACGCCGAACTGCTCATACAGCAGGCTCTGGAGTTCAGTCCCAACACCGTCGTCATTGCCGACAAAAGCAAGTATCAGGCGGTCCAAGATGCCCTCGACCCGCACGACATCAAGGTGTTTGCCGGCATAGAGAGTGCCACCGACCTCATGTCGATGGAGAGCATCGACATGGTGGTGGCTGCCATAGTGGGTTTCGCTGGCTTGCAGCCCACCCTCACCGCCATACGCAACGGCAAGCCCATAGCCCTGGCCAACAAGGAGACCCTCGCCGTGGCGGGGCAGATAATGAGCCGCGAGGCGGTAGAGCACCACGTGCCGATACTGCCTGTCGACTCGGAGCACTCGGCCATCTTCCAGTGCCTGGTGGGAGAGAACGCCTGGGGCGACAGCGGTGTGGACAAGATACTGCTCACCGCATCGGGCGGCCCCTTCCGCGGCCGGACGCGCGAGAGCCTTGGGGATGTGCGCCTCGACGAAGCCCTCAACCACCCCAATTGGAAGATGGGCCGCAAGGTGACTATCGACAGCGCCACGCTCATGAATAAGGGGCTGGAGGTTATCGAGGCCAAGTGGCTTTTCGGCATCGACGCAGAGCGTATCGAGGTGCTGGTGCATCCGCAGTCGATAGTGCACTCGATGGTGCAGTTCTGCGACGGCAGCATCAAGGCGCAGCTGGGCGTGCCCACCATGGAGACTCCTATACAATACGCCCTCAGCTACCCTGAACGCATAGAGAGCCACCTGCCGAGGCTCGACTTCATGCAGCATCCGCAGCTCGACTTCATGCGGCCCGACACCGACACCTTCCGCTGCCTGCCATTGGCCTACAAGGCCATCAAGAAGGGTGGCAACATGCCCTGCGCCATGAACGCCGCCAACGAGGTGGCGGTGCAGCGGTTCATAGAAGGGCGTCTGCCGTTCCTCGGCATAGCCGACTTCATAGAAGACAAAATGAACCAGAACATATTCATCGAGAACCCAACCCTCGACGACCTTGTTGAAACCGACAAACACATTCGTCAATCATGAAATTTCTTGCCCTTATTTTAAGCCTCACCCTGCTTGTCATAACCCACGAGCTGGGTCACCTGGGCTTTGCCAAACTGTTCCACACGCGCGTGAGGCGTTTCTACCTGTTCTTCAACCCTAAGATATCGTTGTTCAAGGCCAAGAAGTTCGGCGGCAAGTGGCACTTCCTGTTTTTCAACAGCACCACGCCCGAGTCGTGGGACGAGAAGAACCTGGCGCCCGAGGACCAGGACAACACCCTGTGGGGCATCGGGTGGCTGCCGCTTGGCGGCTACTGCGACATAGCGGGCATGATTGACGAGAGCACCAGCGCCAAAGACCTGAGTGCAGAGCCGCAGCCGTGGGAGTACCGCACCAAACCGGCCTGGCAGCGCCTGTGCATAATATGCGGCGGCGTGCTGGTCAACTTCGTGAGCGCCCTGCTTATCTACACCTGCATCTTCGCCCACTGGGGACAGGACACCCTGCCGCTGCGCAACGCCGGCATGGGCTACGCCTACAACGAGATACTGCTCGACGAGGGCTTCAGGGACGGCGACGTGATATGGAGCATCAACGGCGAGGAGATGACCGATTTCACACAGACCACCACGGCGCTGCTGCTGGGCAACCCGTCGACGGTGGTGGTGAAACGCGACTCGCAGTTCGACACCCTTTACCTCTCGGGCAAGCTGATGGCGCGTATCAACAAAGAGCAGCCCAAGAACTTGATGACCGTGCGGTTCCCCATGGTTATCAAAGACTTCACTGCGGGCTCGGCGGCGCAGAAAGCGGGACTCATGGTCGACGACAGCCTGGTGAGTGTGGCCGGCATAAGCACGCCCGTCAGCACCGACATCATGGCGCTGCTGCCCGACTATGCCCATAAAACCATCGTCGTAGGATTGTACCGTCAGGGAAGCTACATGGAGATACCCGTCACCCTCGGAGGCAACGCCAAGCTCGGCGTGATGATGAAGTCGTACAACGAGATCTACCCCATTGTCCACACCGACTATAACTTCCTGCAGGCCATACCTGCAGGCATCAAATACGGCTGCGAGACGCTCGTCACCTACGTGGGCTCGCTCAAGCTCCTCTTCTCGGAGGGCGGCGCGCAGAACCTGGGCGGCTTCGGCACCCTCGGCAGCATATTCCCGCGCGAATGGGATTGGCAGCAGTTCTGGAACATCACGGCGTTCCTCGCCGTCGTTCTGGCTTTCATGAACATCATACCCATCCCGGGACTCGACGGCGGCCACATCATGTTCACCCTCTGGGAGATAGTGACCCGCCGCAAGCCGAGCGACAAGTTCCTCTCGCATGCCCAGACTGTGGGCATGGCCATACTGATAGCCCTCCTCGTGTGGGCCAACGGCAACGATCTGATACGCTGGCTCGGCGGCAAGTTTTAGGACAAAGTCCCGCATCGGCCTGGAGTTAAACAAACACGCATAACGAGCCAACCTTGAAAAAGATAGACAGACTCATACTTCGCTCCTTCCTGGGACCGCTGGTGCTCACGTTCACCATCGCCGTCTTCGTGCTGCTCATGCAGTTCGTGTGGAAGTACATCGACGACATGGCGGGCAAGGGGCTTGAGTTCAAGGTTATCGCCGAGCTGCTGCTGTATGCCTCGGCCACATTCGTGCCTATGGCGCTGCCTATCTCGACCCTCTTCGCCTCTATCATGACCATGGGCAACTTCGGCGAACGCTACGAGCTGGTGGCCATGAAGGCGGGTGGCATATCGCTGCGGCGTGTCATGATGCCCATGGCTATCGTGGTGCTGCTGCTCACGGGCGTGGCCTTCTACTTCGCCAACAACGTGATGCCCTATGCTATGCTGAAGTACCGCACCACGCTCTACGACATCACCCGCAAGAAGCCTGCCCTCAACATACGTCCCAGCGAGTACTACTCCGAGATAGACGGCTACGTTATCCGTATCGACGAGAAGGACTCCGACGGCAAGACCCTCCGCGACATCACTATCTTCGACCACAGCCACGGTGCCACCGAGAACAACGTCGTGGTGGCCAACAGCGGCTTCATGCAGACCACCCCCGACGAGCGCTACCTGGTCTT
Organism: Bacteroidales bacterium; assembly: GCA_017962615.1. Lineage (GTDB taxonomy): Bacteria > Bacteroidota > Bacteroidia > Bacteroidales > P3 > Colimorpha. Next base: position 15,417 of record JAGCUZ010000051.1, read on the forward strand.
TACCCTCAAGGACGGCTGCAGCTACAACGAGTCGATAGCGGGCGAAGACTTCTACCCGCGTCCCTTCACCCGCGTGGAGTTCGACGAGGAGATACTCACCTTCGACCTCAGCAGCTTCGCCTTCAACAAGTCGGAGACCGAATTCTTCAAGGGCAGCTACCAGATGATGAACGTGCGCCAGCTCGACACCGCCACCCAGCAGCTCAGGGCCGTCCAGGAGGAGCGCTACCGCGAGCATGCCGGCAATATCCTCGATCGTATGCAGGCCTGCAAGATATACCTTGCCTCGGCAGGCACGGCGGCGGATGCCGACACTGGTCTGACAGAGCCTGTGCCGGCAACAGCTGCAGGCGAAGACTCCTTCGAGAATATATTCGGCGACAGCAAGGCACCCGACGCTACGCAGCCGTCGGTGGCCGTCAAGGCGCAGCCCGCCGATTACCTGCGTCAGGCTCGGGCCATTGCCGAGGCTGTGCGCAGCGACATCAACGTGTTTCACGAGGTCATCAAGGCCGACGACGAATACCTCAACCGCCATTACATAGAATGGCACCGCAAATACACCCTCTCTGTGGCCTGCCTCGTGCTGTTCCTTATCGGAGCCCCCTTTGGCTCTATAGTGCGCAAGGGAGGGCTTGGCCTGCCACTCGTGGCGTCGGTCATCTTCTTCGTGTTCTACTACGTCGTCGGCATGATTGCCGAGAAGGCGGTGCGCGAGTCGGCCATGGGGTCCATAGGCATGTGGGTCTCGACGTTTACACTGCTTCCCATAGGCATATTCCTCACCTACAAAGCCACCACCGACTCCACCCTCTTCGACGCTGCCTCATGGAAGAAAAGGCTCCGCGCCCTGCGTGGCCGCAAAGCCCGTTGATAGGTTGACATGTTTAGTGTTGATAAGTTTAATGTTGTCCGCGCCAGCCTCTATCACATCTATCGTTTCTATCGCATCTATACCTTATAAACCGCGTCAGCCACTTAAAACTAAACCGCGCCAGCCACTTAGAACTAAGATAGCATCAGCCACTTAAAACCAAGGCCGCGCCAGCCACTTAAAACTTAAAACTAATAACTTATAACTACACACCCATGCCCAAGTTGTTTGTAATAGTTGTTGCAATGGCGGCGGCAGCCGTCGGCGTGGCTCAGGAAAGCTACGACTGGGCCCGCCTCGACACCCTGATAAGCAAGTCCGACTACTCGACGGCCTACCCGCTGGCACAGCAGTATTTCGCCAAGTCGCAGGGCGGCAGCGGCGTGGAGCAGCTCACGGCGGCCATCTACCTTACCACCATCGACTACGCCTACAACAAGTCGGCCGACGACTCGGCCCTGATGCGCTACACCGCGCTCGCCCGCAGGCTGCACGGTGCCGATGCCGCCGTGGCCCGCACCTTTCTGTTCCAGACCTATTCAAGGCTATATAGTAACAACTACTACAGACTTATTCGTAATGACGTGTCGGATGACCGCGACCTCTCTCCCTACCTGTGGCACCGTGCGCGTATGGAAGACACCCTGCTGACGCTTGCCGACAGTGTGCTGGCCTGTGCGCCGTTGCTGCGGTCGACGGGTATAGGCGATTACGAGCGGCTGTTTGCCATCGGTCGCCGCGTGCAGCCTATTGTCGACAGCTCGCTGATGGCTGCGCTGGCGCAGGCGCTACTGGAGAGGGACACGTACTTCAGGGGCACAGACGAGGTCAGTCTGTCGCTTGTTAAGGAGGCGCAGGCCATGAATGTGTTGCCTCGGTTTGTAGAGAAGGCGGCCGCTGTAAAGCTGCCCTATGCTCTGTCGCTGCACCTGCGCGTGGCGCGGGTCTATGCCGACGGGGGTAACGCCGACGCCATGCTATGGCTCGACCTGCAGCGCTTCGAGCTGCTGCACAGCATCATCGACGCGCTGCCCGATGATTATATCGTCGAGACCGCCGACAGCCTCGCCGCCTACTACCGTCCCAGGCTTGCCGCCGATGCCATGAAAGCACTGCTCAACCTGCGGCAGGCGCAATACCTCAAGAAAGCCGAAGAGTATGTCCGTGCCGAAGAGCTCTGCCTCGAAACCGAGCGGCTCTATCCCGGCAGCTACGGCGCCGAGCATTGCCGCGTGCTGAGGGATGATATATGCCGCTCCGAAAACCGGCTGCATATACAGCGCACCGCCACGTCGCAGCGCCACCGTATGCTGTGCATCGAGTCGCGCAACACCAAAGAGCTGGGCTTCAGGGTTGTCAGCACCGCCGTGCTTCCCAATGATATAGGCTATCACTCTGACAGTGGCGACACCCTGCTGAGCCTGCCTGCCGTGGCCGAGTGGCGCCAGCCGCTGCCCGACAGCGGCGACCACCGGTGGCACAAGTATCTGATGACCATGCCCCTAGTGCCGCAAGGCGAGTACTATCTGGTGGCATACAGCGACAGAAACTACTGCTTCGAAAAGTTCAACTCGTACGACGACGCCTTCTTGATCGACCTTCTGCCGCAAAAGCCGCAACGCAATGCCGAAACGGGTGCGGTGGAAGGCCATGTGGTCGACCGCTGTACGGGCGAGCCGCTTGCAGGACGCCGCGTGACACTGCAAACCGAAAATATCATAAAATACAACCGCCACGACCGCACCGACCGCGACGGCTACTTCCGCTTCGGGCTCTCGTCGTTTATCGTATCCGACCTCTCCTCCCTCTCGGTACGCGAAGACGGTGTGGAGAATTATTTCGACGGACACATCTACAACGAGCGCAGATATTGGGAGAGTCATGGCAGGACAAACAAGCGTCTGCGTATCGTCATGACCGACAGGCCTGTCTACCGGCTTGGCGACACGGTGCACTTCCTCTGCCTGGTCGACAAGGGCAAGGTGCGGGGCAAGGCTTTCAAGGCTTCGGCACGGCCTGTGGCCGGCCTTAAGCTTACGGCTACGTTCGGGCGTTACGAAGACACGGGGCGCGACACCGTCAGGCTCGTCACCGACGAGCACGGCCGCTGCCGGGGCAGCTTTGTGGTGCCTGTCGACGGGTATAACGGCGACTACAGCCTCGAGGTTGCCGAGGCTCCGGGCAATTTCAGCATCGTAAACTTCCACGAACTCAGCGCCTACCGTTCCATAAAGGTGGAGGCCTACAAGCCTCCGCGGTTCATGGTGTCGCTGTCGGCTGCCCGCGAGGGGACCGACAGCACCAACAGCGTGCACCGCTTCGGCAAGCCGATGACTGTCTACGGCACGGCGGCCAGCTACAGCGGCGCCTCGATGGAGGGCGCCAAGGTGGAATGGTCGCTGCAGTGCAGGAGCAACAGAGGGTGGGGCACACGATATTTATGTAGTGACAGCCTTACGGTGGGCGCTGACGGTCAGTTCACAATAAGCTACACACCCCAGGAGGATGATTGGGTTCAAGTTACACGAGAATCGTCGCAGCCAATCTCGGCTGCGCCAGCATACTTCTACACCTTCATCGTCAGCGTCACCGATGCCGACGGCGAGCTGCACGAGCAGCGCATCGTGCTCAACGTCAGCAATGCCGACGGCTACTGCAGGCTTGCAAGGTTCGACCCCGACGGCCTCGCCTTTGCCTACAATAACTTCGACCACCAGCCTCTCGGCGGCAAGGTGAGGGTCGAGCTCTACAGGTTGCAACAGCCCGACACCCTGCGCACCCTCGACCCCATTATGGCGTCATACCCCGACGCACGATGGCTGGGCACGCGCCACGAGTTTGATAGCCTCTTCCCCTGGTGCGCCTACAGCAGCCGCGAGGCCGACCCGCGCTCATGGCCTGTGGCCGCCAAATGCCTCGACAGCACAGTGACGCGGCGCACCCTCGGCGTGGCAGGGCTGCAGTCGGGCCTCTACCGCGTGGTGTTTCACATGCCCGACGGCACGCAGTACGACACGCTGTTCACCTATGTGGCGCCGAGTGGCAGGGTGTGCGGCAACGACCTGCTGTGGCACCGCGGCGGCAGGCTCGCCAACGGACGTTTGGCCACGGGTGATATAGACTCCGGAGTTAACAGCGACATATGCGTGACATCTGCGGTCACCACGATAACGTGCAGCCTCGGCGACACGGTGTGCATCGAGGTGGGCAGCCCCTTCGCCGGTCAGTATCTTTACTACAGCGTCAGCTACGGCGCCAAGGGGTTCAGCCGTGGTGTGGCGAAACTCGACGAGGGCAATATTCACCGTATCGTCATCCCCGCCAGCGGGCAGTACGAAAACGGCTGCAAGGTACAGCTGAGGACCATGCGCGACGGCCTCGAGTACCTGGCCACTTACACCATCGGCGTGCTGCGCAGCGACAGGGTGTTGAACATAAACACCGAGACTATACGTTCTACCATGAAACCCGGCGAGCGCGAGCAGTGGCTGCTGCACATCGCCGACGCCGACTCGGCGGCCGTCGAGGCCAACCTGTGCCTCGCCATGTACGACCTCGCGCTTGAGCAATACGGCACGCTGGACATCGACTTCGGCGTGCTGCCTAACTATATCTACGCATATTCTATCAGTACTCCCAGCATCTGGAACCATATATTGAATAGCTATGTGTCGATATGGCTTCCGGGCGCGGCAGCCAACTGTTTGACAGTACGCAACCTGCCCGCGCCGGTCATGGGATTCAACCTCGCCAAGATCCCCGAGTACTATTCGCTGGTAACTCATCGCGTAAAAGCCAACAGCGTCACGGGCATAGTTTTCGACTACGAGACCGACGAGCCTCTGCCTTTCTGCAACGCAGTGCTGAAACAGAACGGCAGGATACTGAAGGGCGCAGCGACCGACTATGCCGGGGTGTTCAGCATCGACGGCCTGAGCGACGGGGAATACGAGTTGGTGGTCTCTTATGTGGGCTACAACAGGATAAGCGAGATGATAGTCATTGACGGCACTCATGAGCTGACCCTGCGTATACTGCTCACGCGCAGCGGTCAGCAGCTGCAGGAGGTCAAGATTGTCGACGACAGGATTCCCGTCATCGAGGTGGGTGTTCCCGAGTGCGGCGTGCGCATGTCGTCCAAAGATGTGGCACGCATGCCCGGCACGGCGCGGGGCGAGAGTGGCGAAATAACCATGGTTGGCGGCATAAGGTTTAGGGCAGGGGTTCGCAATACCGCAGAGGAAGAGGAGATTGTGAACGAGCTCTCCCTCGACGATGTCGACGGGTCTCAGGCCTCGACAGGCGAGACGGCTGCGCCCCCGTTGCGCAGCAACATGTCGACGCTGGCCCTGTTCGAGCCTATGCTGCGCAGCGGCGCCGACGGCAACGTCGAGGTGGCCTTCACCATGCCCGACGCCTTGACGCAGTGGAGGCTCATAGGCCTGGCTTGGACCGACAGCTACCAGACGGGGGGCATCTACAACACCCTGCGCACACAGAAAGAGTTGATGGTGCAGCCTCTGCTGCCGCGTTTCCTGCGGCAGGCCGACACCGTCGAGATACGCGCCAAGGTCTCCAACCTCACCGACAGCGCCGCCCATGTGCTTGTAAGCTTCGCCTTCGGCGATGCCAACGGCTCCGGAGCCAAGTCCATGGTCGACGTCAACCTAGAGGTCGCCCCCAGGGGTAGCGCCGTGGCATCGGCACGCATCGCCGTGGGCGGCGACTGGCACGTGGCGCACTACACCGTGCAGGCCGCCAGCGTCAGCCCCTCGGCGCGTCACAGCCGCGACGGCGAGACGGGACGGCTGCCGGTGCTCGCCAACCGCCAGCGCATCACGCGCAGCCACCTGCTCTATGTGCCGGCCAGGCAGAGCAGGTCGTTCAGCATACCCCTCCAGGCCTTGGGCGCCGACGACTCGCTCACCCTTGCCTTCAGCCCCAACCCCGTCGATTATGCCATACAGGCTCTGCCTTGTTTCGAACGCCACTTCATGCCGGGCAACATCTACCTGGCCAACAGCATATACGTCAACAACCTGCGGGCTTCGCTCGCCTTCTTCGACGCCAAAGAGCGCCAGAAAGCCGCCAACAGCGTCAGGCACGACCTCGCGCTGCTCTTCGCCGCACAGCACGGCAAAGGCGGCTGGAGCTGGATGCCGTCAGGCCACGAGGCAAGCCGCTACATTACCGAGGCGGTGCTGCAACGGCTGCGGTCGGTAGGCGACATCGGCGGCTATCTCAACGTCCGCGGCAGGCAGAAAGCATTGGATTACCTCGACCGCGAGCTGCGCGAAAGCTACCAGCACGACATGTTGCACAAGCCCTCGCACGCCTATAGCGACAACCTCTCGCTGCTCTACACGCGCAGTCTCTACCTCGACGTTTCGCCCCTCCAGCAGGCCGACAGCGTCACCCGCCAGGCCTTCCGCCACTATTACGACCTATGCCTCTCGCGCCGCGACGAGGCCATGCCGCTCTACCGGCAGGGACAGCTCGCCCTGCTGATGCTCCGCATGGGCGACACCGTCGAGGCCGCCGACATGGCTCGGCGCATCAAAGGCTCGGCCCACACAACCGACGCCCTGGGCATGTACTGGCTCAACAACACCGCCAGCTGCTGCATCTGGTACCAGCGGCCCGTCGAGACCGCGGCGCTGCTCGTCGACGTGTTAGCCGACGTGCTGCACGACTGGGAGTCGGTGAGCCGCATACAGCAGTGGCTCCTCGCCTCCAGGCAAGGCAACGTATGGCGCACCGATATGGCCACAGCCTCCGCCGTCGCCGCCCTCATGCGCCAACCTGGTGGAGCTTTCGATAGCAAAGTGGAGAGCAAGAACCCCGTCGGCACCGACTCCGCACTCGTCACCATGACCGTAAACGGCCAAAACATCAACGTTGACACCCTTTCGCGCACCGACGCGGTGGATGTGTCGCCGTGGCTCAGGCGAGGCACCAGCGACGGCAAAATCGACATAGAGCTCCACAGCCGTTCGCGCTACCCCTCATGGGGTGCCCTCTTCTACAGCCACGACACACCCATGGACAGCATCGCCGCCGACGGCACCGAGATAAACCTCCGCAAGACCCTCAGCCTGGTACGTGCCGACGGCTCGCTGCGGCTCCTCCAGCCCGGCGACACCCTGCATGTGGGCGACCGCATACGCGTGCATGTCGACATCCACTGCCTGCGTTCATTCGACAACATGGTGCTCTCCGAGCAGCGTGCCGCCGCCTTCGAGCCCGTGAGCACTGCCAGCGGCTGGCGCTGGAACGACGGCCTGCGCTATTATCTCGACGTGCGCGACGAGGTCACCAACTGCTACATCGACCACCTCGCCGACAGCCACTACTATGTGGAGTACGACCTGTGGGTGCGTCATGCAGGCTCCTTCGCCAACGGCATCTGCACCCTCTACAGCGCCTACGCCCCCGAGTTCCGCGCCAACACCACCTCCCCCCGCCTTACCGTCCAGTAACCCACATTTGTCAAGAAAAATGTGGCATAAATGATAGCCTCCTGACGCACCACCACGGGCGCAAAAACGCAAAAACGGCGTTTTGCGGTTTTTGTACCAAAATCGGGCGCAGCATCGCCGTAATACATTTATACCAAATTAGTTACAAGCCATTTTTAAGTCGCGCACAAAACGCGACAAACCCCCGATTTTGGTATATAGAACGTAAATCGTAAGTATATAGTTGATAAGGAGTTGGTGGGAACAACTCTTTATCATCTCTATACCTTCTCTATATGTACCCTATATTTGCCTTGTTTCAGGGGTGAAAAATGGTCGGGACAGGACGGGGAATGGCACCCAGTGATGCAGGTACGAGTTCGCGGGGCGGGCGGCTACATTGTCGTATTAGTTGTTCTCCGCTACGCTATCGAAAATCCACAGGATTTTCTTCATCAGTCGGCACGCTGAGGATGTGGGGGACGCACACCACGGCACTGCGCTACGCTGGTACCGTGTTATGCATATCGCATGCCGACGGCACGCGACTTTGATTGACATTACTCGCTGCGGTAGTCGCCGCGGTCGACGACGAGCTGGCTGCCGGTTGAGCGGATGCGGCCGTCGAGGCAGGCACGGCATTCGGCGGCTTCATCGCCGGTGCATATCTTGTTGTCGTAGATATTGTAGTCCTTGCGGTGCTCCTTGGGGCTGAGGTTGGGCATGACAACATTGGCGCCGGCAAGGATGCCCATCTCGCGGCCGTTGGGCAGTATGGTGCCGAGGGCCGTGGTGGCGGGCAGCAGCACGCGGGAATGTATGAGGCGTATGATGGAGAGGAGCCGCAACGTGACATCGGCGGAGCCTGCCTTCTGCGAGGCGAAGGGGGTGCCGCTGGCGGGGATGAAGGGCCCTATGCCGACCATCTGGGGCTGGAAGGAACGGATGAACTGCAGGTCGCGGTGCAGCATGTCGACGGTCTGGTGCGGCGAACCCACCATGAAGCCGCAGCCCACCTGGTAGCCTATGGCTTTGAGGTTGTTGAGGCATTCCATGCGGTTGGTGAATGACATCTCGGCGGGGTGCAGCAGACTGTAGTGCTCGGGTGTGGCGGTCTCGTGGCGCAGCAGGTAGCGGTTGGCGCCGGCGTCGAAGAGCCTCTGGTAGCTCTCTTTAGACCGCTCGCCCAGCGAGAGGGTGATGGCGCAGTCGGGGAAGCTGCGGCGTATGTCGGCGATGAGCGGCACGAGGCGTTCGTCGGTAAACCAGCCGTCCTCGCCCCCTTGCAGGACGAAGGTGCGGAAGCCGAGCTTATGGCCCTGCTCACAGCATTGCATAATCTGCTCGGGCGTAAGCCTGTAGCGTGTGGCGGCCTCGTTGCTGCGGCGCAGGCCGCAATAGAGGCAGTCGTTGCGGCAATAGCTCGAGAGCTCGATGAGGCCGCGCATGAAGACGCGGTTGCCGTAGACGTCGAGGCACTGCTGGCGTGCGGCGTCGAAGAGGGCTTTGAGGAAGGCTTCGTCCTTGTTGGCAAGGATGAAGCGCAGCTGCTCGAGGGATATGTCGCGCTGACTGGATATATCGTCGATTACTGACATTGTTGCACAGTTTTATTTGTTGTCTGCCGCCGAGAGGATGGCGAAGGCTGCCGAACGGCCGTCGACGACGGAGTCGGTGAGCGTCATGGGACGCTTGCAGGCGCCTGCCACGAAGAGGCCCTGACGGGGCGTGAGGTTGTCGCGCAGGTGCGGGTCGAGGGACTGTGCGAAGCCGTAATCGCCGCAGATGTCGCAGAGCGTCGAGAGGCGGCGGGTGCCGTCGGACGACTCCATGCCCACCATGAGGACGAGGAGGTCGCTGGTCATGCGCAGGGGAAGCCCCAGGAGGGTGTCCTCGGCCTTGATCTGCACGCGGCCGTCGAAGGTGCCGCCAGCCTCGGAGATGCGTCCGCGCACAAACTTGACGCCGTACTCCTGCTGGGCGGTGCGGTAGAGCTCCTCGTAGTGCTGGCCCCACATGCGGAGGTCCATGTAGAAGACATACGCCTCGACCGATGGCAGCAATTTCTTCACCTCGATGGCCTGCTTGACGGCTGTGACACAGCAAAGCTTGGAGCAGTAGTGGTTGCCCGTCTTCTCGTCGCGCGAGCCCACACACTGCAGGAAGACGATGCGCTTGGGCAGGTTGCTTATAGAGTTGCGTATCTCCTTGTTGCGAATCATCTGCTCGAGCTCCAGAGAGGTGTGCACGCCCGGGTATATGCCGTAGCCGAGCTCTTCTTTGCGCTTGGCGTTGAAGGTGGTGTAGCCTGTGGCGAGCAGTACGGCGTCGAAGCTCTCGTCGTCGACGCGCCAGCCTGCCGCGGGGTCGGTACCCGCAGAAGTTATGCAGCTGACATCGTGGCCACACTGCAGTGAGATATTGGGATGCGACAGCTTGGCGAGCAGCTGAGCCGCCACGGTGTCGGCCGATTCGAAATTAGGGAAGAGGCAGGCTTTGTCGGTGATGTTGGACAAAGGGCGTTCGTTCTTCTCGAACACTACGACGCCGCATCCGCTGGCGGCAAGAGCAGCGGCGGCTTCGATACCTGCGGGGCCTGCGCCCACAATAGCGATTCTTTTCATTCAGAAAGTGTTAAGGTTAAACACGCAAACAATCAGGTTTGGCGGGGGACGGGTTGATGCGGCCGCTGACCCCTTTGTATTTCTCGGACGGGTTGTAGGTTATACCTATCTTGTCGAGCAGGCGCTCGCACTGCACCTGGTGGAGCTGCAGCCCAAGCTTCCAGGGGTCGTAGCCCAGGAGTAGGCCGGTGAGCTCCTCGTAGGTGAGCACGGGGATGCCGTAGCCCTCCTTGTCGTAGGTTTTGTGCTCCATCTCGGCGATGGTGTACTGCCACTTGTCGAGGAACATGGCGCAGCCCGGGCAGTTGGCCACGATGAAGTCGGGCTCGTAGGGTTCCATCGACTCGAACTTCTTCTTGGTATTGGCGATGCTGTAGCCGCGGTTCTCGCGCACAAGGTACTGTCTGAAGCCGAAGCCGCAACAGTGGCGGCGCTCGGGGTAGTCGACCACCTCGCCGTCCCAGGCCTCAATCATGCCGGCAAGCACATAAGGGAACTCGGCATTACCGATTCCGATGTTGGGGAATATCTTGGCATAGTGACAGCCGATGTGCTCGACGACACGCAAGGGCTTGCCCGTAAAACGGTTGATGAGGCGGTAGCGCATCTTGGGCTTGAGGTCGAACCTGAACTTGTAGATGATGTCGCTTGGATGCGCTATATTGTCGGGCACCTCGAACTCACGCTTGCAGGCATCCCAGAGGAACTGGCGTGCCTGCTCCTTGAGTTCGGGCGACTCTTTCCACTTGGCGATGACCTCGGAGAAGACGCCGAAGCTGGTGACGCACGACGGCACGTAGTTGTGGTAGCCGCACTCGGTCATGAGCGAGAAGAGGCGTGCCACGACGGTCATGGTGGTGTTGAACGGCACCACGTCGCTATGGTAACCTATGCCCGTGCAGGTGTGCTGATGAGGGTTGTCGCAGATGTCTTTGCCCAACTCGTTGCGAAGGATGGAGAGGAACGCCGCCTCGGAGCCCGGGAAGAAGGTCTGCCGAATACAGCTGCGCTCATAGAAGTAGTGGTCGTCGGCTATCTCTTTTTGGTATTCGTTCCAGTAACGGTTGCTCATATTGATGATAGTGATTACGTTAGACTAACTGTTTTGCCACCAGCTCGGCCACATCCATCACGGGAGCTCTGTCGGCACGCGCGAAGGCTTTCTTGCACATGGGGCAGGCTGTGGCCACGACGTCGGGGCTGGGGGCCAAGAGGTTGTCGAGTGCCGCGTTGCGGATAAGGGCCTGCTGCTCAACGCCGAGGGTGGTGTTGCCGAGGTTGAAGCCGCAGCAGAGGCTCTTCCCTGCCTCCTCCTTGATGGGGAGCAAGGTGGCCACACTCTTGAGCACGGTACGCGGCGGCTCGTAGATACCGCAGCCGCGCCCTAACTCGCAGGGATCGTGATAGGTGACGCTCTGAGCGCCCTTCGACACCTTGATGCGGCCGTCGGCGATGAGCGACTTGATATACTCCGTGTGGTGCATGACGGGGATATTCAGGTTGTACTCTTTTACAAACGACTGATAACAAATGGGACACGAGGTTACGAGCAGTGTGGCACCCGACTGGGCGAACATCTCCTGATTCTTACGCCGGAGGCTGTCGGCCTGACGTATGAAGCCCTGCTGCAGTAGAGGCCTGCCGCAGCAGATGCTCTGCTCCTTGTCGACATACCAATAGGGTTGACCCGCCGCCTGGAATATCTTCTCCATGGCCTCGGTGATGCCGGGGGTGAGGCGCGACATGCAGCCGCCGAAATAGGCAACACGTCCTATCGCGTTGAACGGATGCACCTTGGCAAGATAACCATAGCCATGCGGGTTGTCGACAGAGCGGTTGCTCTCGGTACGTACCTGACGGCGGATGGTGGCGAGGTCGACGCCCACGGGACATTCCTCAGAGCAACGCCCGCAGACCATGCAGTTGTTGGCAATAGCCTCGGCACGATGCCAAAGATCCTTGTTACGAACGGTTTGCAGGAGATAAACGCCTTGTATGTTGGAGATGTCAAGCTCGCGGTTTATAGGGCAGTTGTCGATGCATATACCGCAACGGGAGCAGGCGCTCATCTCGAACATAGAATAGCCTGTCTTCTTGTGCCCTTCGGTGACACCCAGATTACGGAAATAGATGAGGAACACCTCGGTGAAGATATGCATGTAGCGGCTGAACGGCATCAGCGAGAAGAAGATACCCAAAGCCAGGGAATAGAAAAGCCACAGCTGATACTCGAAGACGGGGTTCTCGAAGCCCATGGCGGTGAACAGGTCGCCGACAGCACTGACCAGGAAGCCGCCGTTATGGTAGTTGGCCGATGTGGCACCCTCGGCCAGCAGACGTAGAGGAAATATAGACCACAAAGCCGCCTTGGTGACACGGTCGGTAAGGTTGTGCTTGGTCGTCTTCTTCATCCCTAACGGCTTAGACCATATCTTCTTAAACATGGCCAGGAATAGACCCGACAGGACATAGAGCAGAAGGGCGTCCATCAGGGCAGCATACAATGGTGCCTGTGCAAAAGGCACCACCTTGGGTGACCTTGGCTCGAAATAGTTAAAGAATATGGCGACATAGAAAGGATGGCCGTCGGGACAGGCCAGAATTGCCTGTACTGCACCCACAACGATGAGCAGAAACCATCCGAAAGCCAGGCTGCGGTGCATGTAGCCAAGGATGACATTATGCTTGGTGATACGCCAATGTAGCAGACTCTCGCGAACAGCCTCCCACACTGCCGGAAGAAACTTCCACGACAGCATGTTACGGAGCACGACAACACGTTGACGCCCATCGAACTTGGATATCCACAGCCAATATTTCACCACCGAGATAACCAACAGGGCGAGGACGCCTATACAAAACGGAAGGACAAAAAGGTCGAACACAACTATTCCTCCAATAATTTTCTCATATTAATAATTAAAGCCCTGGTATTGACGCCCCTCGGGCACACCAGCACACACTTGCCGCACAACATGCATTTGTTCAACTCGTCGACAAGGCCGTCATACTGTCCACGAGAGAACTTGAAGTGAACCTGACGTATGTTGAAGTCGGTCATCGATGCCGCCGAGCAGGTGGCGCTGCACGCCCCGCAACCGATGCAGTAGCGGTATGACGGAACCAACTCCTGCAATGCTGCAGACTTAGACAGATTGGCAGAGTCGAGGTTGATAGACCTTGTCGTTGCTATATTGAAGCCGAACTTATTCATTGTCAACGATGTTTTTCAGTTTTATACCACCCGTAACCTCGAATATGCGGTGCACCTCCTCAAGGTCCTCCTTGGGGATATCGCGCAACGCACCCGGACCGCTGCCATGGTAGTTGGCTCCAAGCTTGGGGGCTATGTCGGCAATGTGTTTGATGTACCACGTCCATATTGGGCCTTGCTCGGGATGTTGCTCAGGGTCAACGCGGTCGGGATAGACGCAATAACCGATATCAAGTATATTGCGTTCGATGGTACGCATCAGGAAGACCTGCTGACGGCCTTTCTCGCTCATGCGGAAATAGCCGAGCTCCTGAGAAGCCTTGCGGAGCACGCTGATCAATTCGCCCGGCACATTGCCACGCGGGCAACGCGGCTTGCACGACATGCACTGACCACAATACCAGATGGTATCGCTTTTAAGCAACTCCTCTATTTCGCGCTCGTCGCCCCGCTGCACCAACTCGCATATCCTGCGAGGGTCGTAGTCGTAGAACTCAGCGGCAGGACATACGGCGGTGCACACACCACAATTCATGCATGCCTTCAACGACTCCTCGAAACGCACATCCTGACGAAGATAGTCCAATATATTTTCCATGTTATATTATGTGTCTATTAGAACTTTACGCGGTTAAGAGCCATCAGCCGGAAGAAGAACTTGGGGAAAGGTTTCTCGCGATTGCGTGACAGCATGTCGATGACTATATGGGGCCGTTTGCTGACGGTTAGCTTGTGAGCCTCAACAAGTTCAATCAATGTACCGTCGGGGTCTTCGATATATGTGAAGTGGCCACTTGCCTCGCCCATGTCAAAGTGGTCGTCATTTTTGCAGCTGTCAACCGTGAACGGATAACCCGCGGCCTCACAGCGTTTTTCCAGAGCACGCATGTTTGTAACATCGAGGCATAACTGGATAAAACCGGGGTCACCCCAATAGCGACCCTCGTATATCTTTCTGGGAGCCCGCTCGACAGATTGCACAAGTTCTATGTTACCAGCACCATAGAGAGGAGCAAAGGCACCTTTGCGCGGCGCACTCTCGGCAAGCAGCACCCTGCGGTATTTACCCGCGCCCTCTTTCATGTAGGCTATATCGTCGAAAGTACTCGTTACATCGTAAACCACGCGGTCATAGCCCAATAGGTCGCGGTATAGCGGCAACGCCTTGTCGATGTCGCTGCAACCTATCATTGCACCGACAACACCTCCGTTATAAGTGGGCTGTTTTATAAAGACATACGAATCCTCGACCACTTGGAAATAGTTGTTCCACGGGTCTTTGACAATGAACGATCTTCTTCCGTCGGGAGAGGTTGACAGAGGTCCCACCTGATTGTACTTACCGCACAACTGACGATGGAACTGTTCTATATTGCAGCTCTTTATCTTTGCGGCAAAGATACCAAGGTCGCCTACAGATATATCGAAACTTGCTGGACAAGGCTTGCGGTCGGAATACTGCCAAATCTCGAAGCCGCCACCGCCTTGGAGATTCACTGCTATACAGGCGTGGCGCTTTTGAGCCTTGCCACCCGTATAGGGCAACATGCGTTCGGCCACGGTGTCATCCTCAAGGATACGCACATCCATGTTGAACATTTCGATATACCACTTCCAAGATTCATGGAAATTCTCGCAGCCAACACCTACTTGTTGTATGCCGGAGATAAAATATTTGTTGTTCATCAATTTTCTGATTATTTTTTGCAAAATTAACATTTTCCCCCGACAAAAAAACCGCAAAACGAAAAAACTTATCACCATATCTGTTTTGCATTTTCGTATAGTCTGAATGCCAGTATATTGCACACTGTAAAGCCGACAAAGCAAACAGACAAAAAAGGATGTTGCAAGGGCGAAATACGGCAATGGTTGGCGAAAAACAATAATATTTTGACACAATTGAATTGTTTTTAGTATCTTTGCAAATTCTAAGAGAGCGTTTCCAATGGGGCAAATGCAGATAATACAATACATGCTATACGGTGCATTCATCATGCTCCAAATATGTGCATGCATAGTGCTGCTACACCGGCACCAAGCCAATGAACCAAGCGGCAGCACACAGCGTGCGGTGGGCGCCATGACAATACTCACACTGGCCTACACCGTGGCATGGGCAGCTCACAACCTGTTCCCGACATTAAGATACAACACCGAACTGATACACATCCTCACACTAAGTTCTGTCATCCCATTTGTATATATAATCAGTCACTCAATACGTTACGGATATATTCCGACGGCACGCAAGATAGCGTTACACTACTTGTCACTACTGCTGCCCATAGCATACATGCTTACCTCAAGAAAAGAAATAGCATACGTCACAATCTTATACACAGTGGTTTACCTATGCATTCTGCTTGTAAACCATGCTTTTTGGTTTGTACGTCATAAAGACATGTGGGTACAGTACGACGACCGGTACCGCAAACAACACGTATGGCAGATATGGCTGATAATTGTCCCCATTGTGTTGCTCGCCATCCTGTATGCAGTCATCATACTGGGTACGCCTCGGCCGTGGACCACTTCCATATTCCTGATTCTATGTATTGTACTTGGAATAGTTATCACGGAACGCTCATATCTTGACCAGGCAACACCCAACGAGGAAACCGACTGTATAAGCGTACTCGAGGACTCGGCGGCAATGGAGGCCGCAAACAACGCAACGGCATTGCCTGAGTCAATAAAAGCACAGATAGCAAAGAGGTTAGCGGAAGCTGAACAGAACAAACTACACCTTGAAATAGAGACAAACCTCGACATATACGCACAGTATGTGGGGACAAATCGCACATACCTGTCGCGATACCTGAACCAAGAGTTGAACACAACGTTTTGTGATTACCTGAACAACAAGCGATTGGAATATGCCATAACGCTGCTCACCTCGGACAAGAAATATATCGCCGACGTGGCCTACATGTGTGGCTATGCCGACACCTCGACGTTTCGCCGCAACTTCAAGAAATATATCGGCACTACACCAAGGCGCTACAGGCAAGGCGCAAATTCTGCAACAAAAACCAAGGAAACAAACAGTTAAAAATATAACAACAACGAAAACATATCAATATGGACGCAACAACAAATGCAAATGTACAAGCCTGGTTGAACGGGGCATACGATGAAGAGACGAAACAGGCCATCCGTAAAATGGAGAAAGAGAATCCCGAAGAGCTGACAGAGAGCTTTTACCGGCATCTGGAATTCGGTACGGGCGGCCTGCGCGGCATCATGGGTGTAGGTACAAACCGAATGAACAAATACACCGTAGGCATGGCCACACAGGGATTGGCCAATTATGTAAAGAGCTGTTTCCAAGGCACTGAGCTAAAAGCAGCCATATCGCACGACAGCCGTAACCACAGCCGCGAATTTGCTGAGATAACTGCCAACGTGCTGGCGGCAAACGGTTTCACTGTATACCTGTTCGACGATATGAGACCAACACCAGAGCTCTCCTTCGCCATACGCCACCTACACTGCCAGACGGGCGTAATGCTCACCGCCTCGCACAATCCGAAGGAATATAACGGCTACAAAGCCTACTGGGACGATGGCTGCCAGCTCGTGCCGCCTCACGACACCAACGTTATCGACGAAGTGCTGAAAATCAAAGAACTCAGCGACGTAAAATGGAACGGTGGCGAAGAGCGTATCATCACCATAGGCAGCGAAGTCGACGAGGCTTTCATGCAGAAGATTGAGAAGAACGTGCTGCATCCCGAATGCATAAAAGCACATCATGACATAAAGATTGTATACACACCGCTGCATGGCACAGGTATAAAGCTGATACCCACGATGCTGGAGCGTCTCGGCTTCACCAATGTCAACGTCGTCAAGGCGCAAGCCGTTCCTGACGGCAACTTCCCCACCACCCCGTCGCCCAACCCCGAAGAACACGCCGCCATGAAGATGGCCGTAGAGCTGGCCAAAGAGATTGACGCCGACATAGTTTTTGCGAGCGACCCTGACGCCGACCGCGTAGGCGTAGCCGTTAAAAAGCCCAACGGAGAATGGATGCTCCTGAACGGCAATCAGACCCTGTCGGTAATCATATATTACTTGCTGAAAGAATGGAAAGACAAAGGCAAAATAACAGGTAAAGAATTTATTATCAAGACTATCGTCACAAGCGAGCTGCCCGCCGAGATTGCCAAGAAACAGGGTGTGAAAGTATACGACGTGCTGACAGGCTTCAAGTGGATCGGCTCTAAAATCAAAGAGATGGAGGGGAAAGAGACCTTCATTGGCGGTGGCGAGGAGAGCTACGGCTATATGATCGGCGATTTCGTGCGCGACAAGGATGCCGTGGGAGCCTGCTCGATGATTGCCGAGATAGCAGCCTGGGCGGCATCGCAGAACAAGACGTTCTTCGATGTGCTGGTGGACCTTTACAAAGAGTTCGGCTTTTACAAAGAGGGGCTTCTCAGCGTGGTACGCAAAGGCAAGAGCGGCGCCGAAGAGATTCAGCAAATGATGAAACAGTACCGCGAGAACCCGCCGTCGGAAATCAACGGCAGCAACGTTGTATGCATCAAAGACTACAAGACGCTTGAGAGCAAAGACACGGCCACAGGGAAGGTAGAGAAACTGCTGCTCCCGACGAGCAACGTACTTCAGTTCTTCACCGAGGACGGCAACAAGGTCACGGTACGTCCCAGTGGAACAGAGCCTAAGATAAAGTTCTATTTCGGCGTTAAAGGCGAACTGAAATGCCGAGAAGACTTCGATGCTGCAAATGCCGCTCTCGACAAAAAGATTGACGACATCAAAGCCTCAATGGGCTTGAATTAACCCCTAAGTCAAACACACTTACAACAATAGCGGACAGGAACACTGCGTCCTGTCCGTTATTGTTTTGTGCCGTTTATCAATGGCGGCGGTTATACAAATGCTATTTATAGCGCACAGCAGTGCCAAACACAAGCACTTCAGCGGCTTGTGCCATGATTGCCGACGTGGTGTAGCGGACACCTATAACCGCATCAGCACCCATCTGCACAGCCTGGTCGACCATACGCTGAGTGGCCTGGCTGCGGGCTTTTTCCATCATTCCTGTATAGGACTTAAGTTCGCCACCGACAATGCTTTTCAGACTTTGGCCGAAGTCGCTGACGAAATTCTTGCTTTGAATTGTGCTGCCACTGACAATGCCCAATTCTTCATAATTCACTCCTTGCAGAGTTTCAACAGTTACTATTTTCATGATTTTAACTGATATGTTTGATTAATAATTAATTATCAATATTCCAAGTGCCAATCCACCTGACCTGTCACGTCAACGGTTTCTTATCAACAACTTGCTTACATGGTTCAAGTCGCGGCTCTTTATCGATACAAAATAAAGACCGTCTTGCAGCGAGCCAATATCAATGCGACGCTTGCTATATGCTGCAATTACCATCTCATACTCTGATATTTTGCGTCCCATCGCATCACTGAGGGTTACAACCACAGGGCCTGAAACAGAGCCAAAAGCGATGTCGAAGCAGCCCTGCGTTGCCGGATTGGGATACACAGATACACGAGCGTCCATGTCGATGTGTGCTGCTATACCATCCACATTGCCACTGTCTGTTGTGAAATGCAGTGTATCGCTTATGCGGCTGAAACGTTCGCTGTCGCATACCGTGTAGACTGTAACCGTGTAGCTTGTTTGCGACGACAACCCGTTCAGCCATACATCGGGCCGGAGTACCAGCGTGTCCATGACACGCCCGCCTCGCAGTTGCACCATCCACGACGAGGCATCCTCGCCGGCATCCCACGAGACGTGAGCCCAGCCGATACCATTGGAGTCAAGTCGCACCGCCTCGGGCTTCCTGCATGGCAAGAGCAGTGAGTCGGCATGGCTCTGCAAGGTTATGAACACTGCGTATTGCCAGTCGGAGTGATTGTCCGAGCAGTCGGTCCTTACACGCACGTTGTAAGGC
Source organism: Bacteroidales bacterium (assembly GCA_017962615.1). Classification (GTDB taxonomy): domain Bacteria; phylum Bacteroidota; class Bacteroidia; order Bacteroidales; family P3; genus Colimorpha. The sequence goes on from JAGCUZ010000051.1 coordinate 34,538, forward strand.
GTCTCCGGTGCGAGTCCTGTGAGCAGATAATGAGTGTCGCTTACAAAAAGGCTGCTGCTCCATGCGGTGTCGCTGTATTTCTTGTAAGATATGTCGAAGTTGCCCGTACCGCTCCAGCTCAGCAACGCCACCGTGCCCGCCGGCACGGCTGAGAAGTTCGACGGTGGAGGACAGGGCGACACGGCATTGGCCAAGCTTACATCATCGAGCATGACACCATAGCCGTAGTTGTCTTCGGCAACGAATGCTATCTGACATGTATTCAACCCCGTAGGGAGAGTTACCAACTCCTGAGTCCATGTCCTGATGTTGTTAGTGTAGGTGGCCAACAGCGACCATCTATGATTCTGCGTGGGCCTGTAGTACACCGACAACACATCCTGGTCGTTGCCCCAGGCCTCCTGGGTATGCCAGAACGACAGTTGAGGGGAGGCAAGGGTGCTGACGTCAATCAGCGGGCTGATAAGGCGTGTGACACTGCCGTTGTTACCATTGAAAATCAACGACTGTCTCCCGCCATGCGGCGTCACGACCGACCCCTGCGACACACTGGGCGAGCCGAGTTGCCATGAGGCGTTGCCGCTCATATACTCTTCTGTCCAGCACATCGGCAAACCGTCGGTCTCAAAACCCTCGCGGTATGGCACGGCTGGCGTGGCATAGGCAAGACCGCACAAGGTATTTATGGCCGGGTAGGCGTTCCATGCACTTGATTCTGTGGCACAATTGGCTCTTACCCATACATGATATGTCGTCGCGGGCGTGAGCTGCCCTATTGTGTATCTTGTGGTTGTGATGTTTGCCGACCCTGTGGCATGCTCAACCCTGCTGTCGGTTCCCCACTTGACGGTGTAGTCACCCACTCCAGTGGTGTCGGTGAACGAAATCATAATACTCGTGTTCGTCACCGAGTCCACCGAGAGGTTGCGCGGTAGCGGACAGGAAGATACAGGCACACACTGCACCGTGAGCGCATAGCCGGAATATTGTGTGCGGCTGTCCGACGTAAACCGTATGGTAAGCGGACCCGTAGTCGACGTATAAGGTCCAACGGTTTGGTTCTCACCGCTTATGTGACAGAAACGTGTACCAGCAACGCCAGTACCGTCATAGATATCGAGGAAATCATAATTCAGTTCCGTAGAGCTGTTACCCGTCACACGCACTGCATTGCCGGGCATAGGATACACCACCAGCACGTCGGAAGAGTTGGCGGCATAGTTGGCCGACAAGCCTCCGTTGTCGTATATTGTGGCCATGCATGTCGTCAGGGTATCAGTGCCATACATCATAGTATACGAGCCCGGACAATACTGCAACGGTCCGGTCCAGCGGCTGTTGCTGCCCGGACACTGGCTGCGCACCCACACGTTATACAATACTCCTCGACTAAGACCGTTGATTGTATAGGTGGTGCTGGCCGTGTTGGTGGTTGCGGAAGCTTGCGCCACATCCGTCGACGTTCCCCATGCTATTGTATATATGTTGCCGCTCGTGGCACCGTTGAAGGCAATGGTCACCGATGAGTCTGTGCCACCCATCTGGCGCAGAGCCGTAGGGGTTGGACAGCCGCTGTTCGTATCAACGCTAACATCGTCAATCCAATACGACCACAGGCTACTGGTGCTTTCCTGCTTGAACACCACATATCCTGTATCAGTGCTGCCAATGCTACTATAATCCACCGTATACCAATGATATTCAGCGTCTGTAGGAGTAATCGTCATAACCGGCATAAACGACGACATGGAATCCAGCGTCGGCACGAAGCCCACCTTCATCGACCCCGAGCTCTCGCCCTCACGGCGAAGCCTGAACGACACAAGTAGCTGATTGGCAGGCACCGGCATACGTGGAGTTGTCACCACCGAATTACCCATCGTCATCAGGCTGTTACCTGCCGTATCGAACGCCAAACCGCTGTGATTGGTAAGCATGGGATAGTTGCCGCTGCCTTGAAGTACATGCCAGCACTGAGGCATGTCGACGCTGGCCGTATAGCTGTCGAAGTCTTCGTAGAACGGCAATGCACTGCTCACGCATTCCGTCCGGAACACGTCATGCAGATAAACGCTGTCTACGCCGCACGACGGATATATATACACGTCATACTCAGTGTTTGCGGTAAGACCTATAAGCCTCACGCTGTCGACCGATGCCACCACTGTGTGACCCCTGCCGCGCTGGAAGCCGACGGTGTCGTACTCCACCATCCACATGGTAGCCGAGCCTGACTCGCGCCAGTGAAGCAATGCGCTGACAGGCGTCACCTGAGTGACATCGACCTCCATAGGCGGCGGGCAGGCCGACATAGTCCGCACCACCACGTCGTCGACGTAAGCACCGCAGTCCACGTAGGTACTGCCGCCTGGGGCACGCAAGGCTATGTAGCGTCCTGTCCCTGTATATAAACGTAGATAGCAGGTGCACTGCGACCAGTTGTTGTCGAGGGTGAAATGCCTGACGGTCTGAAAGGTGCTGATGTCGTACGGATTATCCATAACCCCAACCTCCACATGGCCGATATGCGCATTGCTACCTGTGCTGTTGCAGGCTCGGAAAGTAATCATTAAGCTGCTCAAATCGGCCCTAAACATCGGCAAGGCGGCATAACTGTATTCGCTGTTGTAATAATAGGCATACATGAATAGGCTCTGGCTGCCGCTGTACGCCCGCGAACCGCTTATGGCAGGATAGTTCCCCGTACTCGCATTGCTGCCCGACACCCAGCACGGACTTATGGTAGCCCCTGTGCTGTTGTCGAAGTTCTCTGTATATGGAAGATTGGTTATCTCGCTGCACGCAGTATGGAATGTGGTATAGACGTTGCTGCTTGTATCGCTGCCGCAATCCGAATGTAAGTACACGTGATACTGCATGTTGGGGATTAAGCCCGTCAACCATACAGCCGTATCGGTCGACACTATGCGCTGTCCATTTCCACACCCTGGCACAAACGTTCTTGCTGCATACTCAACCACCCACGAGGTGGCCGAGCCTGGCTCATGCCATGTCAAGCGGGCAGAGTCATTCGTTGCACGTACCGCCACGTCGACCGGTCGCGGGCAGGTGATGACCGGCCGCACAAACTCATAATATCTGTTGGCTCCATGCCATGCATTATATTCAACATCGTAGCCACGGCTGCATATTGTATCCCTGTGAGTTACCGGGTTGACAACTCTTATGTCGGTGTTTGACGAGGCAATGCCGGTCTGGTAGGCCACCGGCGTCGACGCAGGCGGCACGCTCGCATACACCAATACTATCTTGTTTGAGTCCTCGTGCAGCTGCACCTGCCACGACACATCCGCCGCCAAGGCACTCCCGTAGGTGTGTGCCAACGCATACTCGCACACGAAGACACGCTGTGGCGCAGTCCCATGCACCTCATAGATTATATAGCCGTTCCGCCCTGTCGACATGTCGCGTGCAACGCCGCTTATCTTTGGCAAACTGCTGCCGACATAGGCCGCAGTGAACTTGCCTGCGCCCATCGTGCCGATGCAAGGCTCCGCTCCCAGACGGAACAAGCCGTTGCTGCTCACCGAGAAGGTGCTGTAGCTGTTATTGCCCATCAAGAAGGAAAAACCTATCGGCAACACTGACGAGACATCGTCATCGTGGTAAGCCCCAGGCGCGAATATGGTGTCGGAAGCCGACGTCATGGAGATCCAGCGACTTGCATCGACTCCGGTACGATAGGCGTAGCTCGACAACTCTTGAGCCTCGACACCCGCCGCCGACAGAAGAAGCAACACCGACAGCGCGAACCATCTTAGTCCAAAACGATTATTTAATATCATAGATACAGGTATTTATTCTATTATAACTATGCAGCAGTACGGCAACTCGGCAGAGACTCTTCGGGCATTCAAAGAAAGAGTAAACTTCGCACAATCCCGAAAACGCAACTCGCTTTATTTCTCGCAGTTGCCTTTATCTATCTGTTGCTTTACGGCTTTCCATACCTTCCCGAGCTCATCACGGGGAACATCAGCCACGCTGCGCCCTTGCTCGCCCAGCCGTCTCTCCAGCTCGCCAAACGCCGCCTTGAAACGGCTGTTAGCCCTGCATAGCGCAGTATCGGCATTTATGCCCTGCGCCGCGCCCCACCTCACCATGGCAAACAGCAAGTCGCCGAAGCGTCCCTCATCCCTATTATCCACATAATCAGAGTATGCATCCTGCATATCCTGGTATGCGCTGTCGGCAAAGTCCAACCCAGCGCCTGCGGCTTTCTCCTGCAGCCTGACCGCCTTGACCATCGAAGGCAACGCATCCGGAACGCCTTCCATGACCGACTTGCGGCCCTCTTTCATCTTCACCTGCTCCCACTTGGGAGGCGCCTGTTGTGCAGAGACTTCCGACATGCTACCGTCGCGGAGCGGCAATGATATGTGGGGGTGACGGGCAACCAGTTTGTCGCATATCGCATGCAGCACGTCGGCAATGTCAAACATGCCGCGCTCTTCGGCTATCTTGGAATAGAACATTACATGCAACGAGATGTCTCCCAACTCCTTCTCCAGACTCACGGCAGTTGCGGGGTCGCTCTCGTCAAGCGACAGCACCGCCTCGCTAAGTTCAAACACCTCCTCAATGGAGAGGTAACGCAAGCTCTCGAACGTCTGCTCCCTGTCCCACGGACAGTCGCGTCGCAGGATGTCCATAATGGTCTTCAAGCGCTCAAAAGCCTTTGTATATCTTGTTGATTCCATGATAATCATATACGGAACACATCCTCCACGCCCTCAATGGAGCGGATGCGTTTCATCAGTCGGTTGAGGTTGTCAAGGTCGTGGACATAAAGCATGATTATGCCGCGTCCCACGCCTTCGCTGGCCTCCAGCGATATAGCACGCACATAGAGGTCCATCTCCTCGGAAATAACCCTCGTAAGGTCCTGCAGCACACCCTTGCGGTCTATTGCCGTTATACTCACGCCTGTCAGGAACGACACCTTTTCGCCGCTGCGCCACTGAGCTCGCACCACGCGGTTCTCATGGAGCGACATCTCGGTGGCCGCCATCTTGCACGTGGTGCGGTGCACGACGATTTTATCATCCTGGATAATGCCGATTACATCGTCGCCCTGTATTGGCTTGCAGCATGGCGCAAGCTGGCTGTCAAGACTTTCGTGAGCCTTGTCGAACAGAAACTCGTGGTTCGGGGACGAAGAGTCCAGAAGGTTCTGGTACTTCGACAGGAGCGTCAACGGCGGAAGCTTCTTGGCTTTGCCGAAACAGGCTCCTATCTCGTCAACGCCTATGCGCTCCACCGCCACCTGGTAGTACAGCTCCACGTCGGGCAGGTTGAAATGGCGTTTTATCTTCTGCAGGTTGGTAGCCGTGGCTTTCACCCCCAACTCTTTAAGTATCTGCTCTAAGCGTTGCTCGCCTTTGGTCTGGTATTTGCGGTGTTGCTCGCGCAGATAATCCTTTATGTGTTCTTTGGTGCGTGGCGTGGTCACTATGTCGAGCCAGTCTTCCTGCGGCCATGTCTTCTTCGACGACAGCACCTGCACCTGGTCGCCTATCCTGAGCTTGTTGTTAGGCGGCACCACCCTCGAGTTGACCTTGGCGCCTATGCAGTGCAGGCCCAGCTCGGAGTGTATGTGGAACGCAAAGTCCAGCACCGTGGAGCCCGACGGCAGCTTCACCGTCTCGCCTTTGGGCGTGAACACATATATCTCTCTGGTGTACAGCGACTCCTTGAATTCTTCAACAAGGTCGAGGGCGCTTTTCTCGGTATTCTCGAGCGTCACCCTTATCTGTTTCAGCCACTCTTCAACGCCGTTGTTGTCCGATTTCTCCTCGGGGTGTGCTTCCTTGTACAAGAAGTGCGCCGCCATGCCCTTCTCGGCTATCTCGTCCATCCTCTCGGTGCGTATCTGCACTTCCACCCAGCGGCCTATGGGCGACATCACGGTGGTTTGCAACGACTCGTAGCCGTTCTTCTTCGGCGTGGTTATCCAGTCCCTAAATCTCATAGGATTAGGTGGAAAGCTGCTCGATATCATGGCATACACGGCAAAGCACGCCTCCTTCTCCTTCTCTATCGGCACGTCGAGTATCACGCGCATGGCAAACAGGTCGTATATCTCGTCAAATGCCACGTGCTTGTTTTCCATCTTGCGCCAGCACGAGTACACCGACTTCACTCTCGTCTTTACTTTATACTTGTAGCCGTGCTCATCGAGCATTTTGCATATCGGATCCGTGAAGCACTTCTTCAGCTGCGACTCTACGCGCAACGCTTTGTTTATCTTTTGCGATATCTCGGCGTAAGGTCCTGGGTTGGTGTATTTCATCACCAGCTCTTCCAGCTCCGTCTTGATGTTGTACAGTCCCAGACGGTGCGCCAGCGGGATGTACAGGTACTGCGTCTCCGACGATATGGTCAGCTTCTTGGTGTCCGACATCGAGCCGAGGGTTCGCATGTTGTGCAGTCGGTCGCACAGTTTCAGGAAGATAACGTAAGCGTCGTCGCACATGGCGAGCAGTATCTTGCGGAAGTTCTCGGCCTGCTTCGACTCGCTCTGCAGTTTTATGACATCCTCTATCTTCGTCACGCCGTCGACTATACGCGCCACGCGGTCGCCAAACACCGAGCGGATGTCGTCGAGAGTTATCTCGGTGTCCTCCACCACGTCGTGCAGCAGGGCGCACACCACAGCTATGGGGCCCAGCCCCACCTCGGTGACCGCTATATTGGCCACGGCGAGAGGATGATAGATATATGCTTCGCCCGACTTGCGGCGCGTGCCCTCATGCGCCTTGCGGGCCATGGTATACGCACGCAGTATGGTGTCTCTCTCCTCGGCTGTCAGTGGCTTTATCTTCTCGCACTCCACCAGCAGCTCCTGATATTTGCTCTCTATGTCCTGTATTTCACGTTCTTCGTCAATCTCATGCATCTCCTTCCCTCCCTGCTTTTATAATAAGCTACCACCACAAGCTGAGCAGCCCCACCGTTGCAAGGCCGAGGCTCAAGCCGAAGGTGTAGTATTGCTCACCACCCATCCAGACGGTGCTGCTCGATATGCTCCACCACGAGAAGGCTCCCGACAGCAGGCCACGCCCCGAGGCCAGACGCGTGCCCACCTCGAAGCCCGCCGAATAGCCGAGCATCAGGCCGCCGTACACCTGCCAGTCAACTATGTGGTGGTCGTCGAACAGGCGCATCACCGGTCCGAAGGACAGCGCGTTGAAGCCGTCGCCACATACCCCCTCTGCATAGCCGCCGAAGCGTCCGGGCACCATGGCAAAGTTCACGCCTATGCCAGTCTGCCGCCAGCCCCACATGAGGTTCAGCTCGGTGAATGTGGTGCAGAAATCGTCAAACGAATGCAAGTTCTGCCTCTCGTGATAGCTGTTGTACAGATAGTAGTCGCCGTGCCAGCCGTCTTCGCGTATTATCGACGTGTCGCTGACGTGGCTCTTTTCCTGCACCGTGGCAGCCTTTACGCTGTCCTGCCGCCCGTCGGCAGCCGTGGCCGGAGCCTGCGCCCACACTGCGGCGCAGCTCAGCATCATCACAATGAAAACAACCTTTCTCATAATCTCGTTAATGTCTAAATTAAACATACATCCGCCGCCGCAGGCAATGTCCCGCACGTTATGCGTTGTTGCGGTCGAGCAGCGCCTGCCGTATCTTGGCCTCCAGCTCCTCGCACAGCTCGGGATTGTCCTTCAGCAGCTGCTTCACGCCGTCGCGTCCCTGCGCCAGCTTGCTGTCGCCGTAGCTGAACCACGACCCGCTCTTCTTTATGATGTCGTACTCCACGCCCAAGTCGATAATCTCGCCCAGCTTCGAGATGCCCTCGCCAAACATCAGGTCGAACTCGCACACGCGGAATGGCGGTGCCACCTTGTTCTTCACCACCTTCACCTTCACACGGTTGCCAATGTTCTGGTCGCCGTCCTTGATGGCCTGTATGCGGCGTATGTCCATACGCACCGAGCTGTAGAACTTCAGCGCGTTGCCGCCCGTGGTGGTCTCGGGGTTGCCAAACATCACGCCAATCTTCTCGCGCAGCTGGTTGATGAAGATGCAGCAGCACTTGGTCTTGCTGATGGTTGCCGTCAGCTTGCGGAGCGCCTGGCTCATGAGGCGTGCCTGCAGGCCCACCTTGCTCTCGCCCATCTCGCCGTCGATTTCCGCCTTCGGCGTCAGCGCCGCCACCGAGTCAATCACTATGATGTCTATCGCACCGCTGCGTATCAGGTTGTCGGCAATCTCCAACGCCTGCTCGCCGTTGTCGGGCTGCGACACAAGCAGGTTGTCGATATCCACGCCGAGGTTCTTGGCATACACAGGGTCGAAGGCGTGCTCCGCGTCGATAAACGCGGCTATGCCGCCCTTCCTCTGGCATTCCGCCACGGCATGTATGGCCAGCGTCGTCTTACCCGACGACTCGGGACCGAATATCTCTATTATCCTTCCCTTGGGCAGTCCGCCCACGCCCAGAGCCGCGTCGAGGCTTATGGAACCCGTCGATATCACCTCGAGGTCCTCGGCCGGACGGTCGCCAAGCTTCATCACCGAACCCTTGCCGTAGTTTTTCTCTATTTTGTCAAGCGTGCTTTGTAGAATTTTCAGCTTCTCAAGTTTCGACGCATCCGCATCGGTCATTTCTTTTGCCATGGTTTATAGATGTTTAATGATTATATCTTTTCAATTTTGCCTATTATTCGCAATACAAATATACACCCATTTTTGCTTACGGCACCCTTTTGCGCCGTTTTTTTATCAACAACCCCGCGTCAGCAAGAAAATCGCATGCGTGATATAGGGGAGATATTGCTCTCACAATCAAGCAGTGTCGTGATGTCCCGACAGGGAAGTGAGTTGCGATAGCGTAGTGCTGTAATCTCTATACAGCGTACAGCGGGATGTTGGTCAGCTGCCCTTGTACTTTGTACGGCAGCATCGAGTAGCGGACAGCCGAGAGATCCGGGTTGTTCTCAAGCAGCTGGGTTAGCGAGTTGGCCCTGACGTTGCCGCTGGCCTTTACCTCTATGGGCAAAGGGTTGCCCTCATGCTGGATGAGGAAGTCTATCTCCAGTCGCGAGTCGGACGATGTGTGGTAATACAATGGCCCCATTCCCTTGCTTGTCATCTGTTGCAGCACATATTGCTCGGTCATGCCGCCTTTGTACTCAACAAAAGCGTTGTCGTTCACTATGATTTGCACAGGGTCCACATCGGCCATGGCTCCCAGCAGCCCAATGTCGAGCATATATAGCTTGAATGCTGAGAGGTCCTCGTAGATGCTCAAGGGCAGAGCCGCTTTCTTGCATCGGGGCACTTTGTATAGCAGTCCAGCGTCGACAAGCCAGCGTATGGCCAGCTCAAAGTCGTTGGCCCTGGCACCGTTGCGCAGAGCGCCGTAGATGAACTTTTTATTCTCTTTGAACAGTTGCGACGGCATCGAGTTCCACACCATCTTTATGCGCGGCACCTGCTCTTTCGGCGCATGTTTCGAGAAATCGCGTATATAGCCGCTGATGATGCTCTTCTGTATTCGGCGCACCTCGTGCAGTGCACCGGTTTCGGCATTTTCCTTCACGGCCTCTGGCATGCCGCCAACATAATAGTATTGCCGCAGCATGTCGATATACTTGTCGTGCAGAGCCGTCATCAAGTCGAAATCCCGTGCCTCCAGCACCTTGCACATCTCTACTTCACCCTTGGCCATCAAAAACTCTTCGAAGTTCATGGGGTAAAGGTTAATCTCGTCAACCTTGCCCACAGGGAAAGAAACGTTGGCATGCATTGAAATGCCCAGCAGCGACCCAGCCACAGCTATATGATATTCAGGTACGTTCTCGCAGAAATACTTCAACGACTCAATAGCCTCGGGAATATCCTGTACCTCGTCGAGGATAATCAGAGTGTCGCCCGGCGTGATGTCAACGCCCGAAAGGGCGCGGAGGGCCATAAGGATGCGGTCGGTGTCAAAGTCCTGGGTGAAAACCTTTCGTGCCGCCTCGTTCTTACGACAATAGATATACGCCTCTTTCGCATATTCTTTATGTGCAAACTCGTGAAGGAGCCATGTTTTACCCACCTGACGGGCGCCGTTGACGATAAGCGGCTTCCTTTTGGGATTATTCTTCCATTTGATAAGTTGTTTTATTGCAGTTCGTTCCATTGGTATTCATACATTTTTCCGCACATATTCCGACTGCAAAGATACACTTTTTTGCACATATTTCAAGCATATCAGCACACTTTTTTGCAGCAAAATGGTGGATTTTCGCAAATATGAATAGGACTGCCGTACAATCAATATGTCCCGAAGGGACGAGACCCTGCATAACACCGTACTGCCGAAGGCTGCGAACTCCCGTAAAAATGAAAATATGGAAAGTGAGCAAGTAAAGCGCAGTGCGGTGACACGTGTCACAATCCACCACTCTATGCGTGCCGATAGGTACGCGACGGCTTGTTAATACAATTTTGCTTGTTAATCGCACAAATGGTATTTGTTTGTAAATCAGCAGATATCTTTAATTTTTGTATTTGTCGGGCTTGTTTTCCTTGTTAATCCGCCTTGTTAATCGTCCAGTATTTCCCTTCAACAAACGTGATGGATTATGTAATAAAGGGGGGCGTTGCATTGCCATGTGAGCAGGCAGTGTGTTGCAAATATGTCCCGAAGGGACGAGACCTTGCATAACACCGTACTGCCGAAGGCTGCGAACTCCCGTAAAAATGAAAATATGGAAAGTGAGCAAGTAAAGCGCAGTGCGGTGATGGATAGACTCTACACATGCGTCCCGAAGGGACGCGACAATGCATGATACAATAATATGCAGCACCTCGCGTTTCTATACACATGAGTTATACATGTACTATATACCACGTTGTGCTCCGCACGCACCGTAGCGAGAAAGCGATAGCCGAGGAATACGAGGCCGAGCTGTATGCCTATATGAACGGCATTATCAACCATCTTGACGGCAAGCTCTACCGCATCGGCGGTATGCCCGACCATGTGCACCTCCTCGTGTCGTTGCCTGCCACCCTCGCCATGGCACCGTTCGTGAAAGAACTGAAAGTGTCGACCAGCAAGTGGATGAAAGCCAATCCGCACTTCCCCTTGTTCACAGGATGGTCGCAAGAGTATGCGGGGTTCACCTACAGCATACACGACAGCGACAAGATAATCAACTACATCAAGAACCAGAAGGAACACCACAAGAGGATGACCTTTGCCGAAGAGTACCGCAGGTTCGTCGAGGCCAACAACCTGCCCATAGACGAGCGGTACTTCATGAAAGACTGATTGTCGCGTACCTGTCGGCACGCAGGCAGGGTGGGGGAGGCGAGCTCTCACGGCACTGCGCCTTGCTCACTGCGTTCGCAGCCTGCGGCACGGCTTGTACCGTGTTAATCAAAGTCGCGTGCCGTTGGCACGCCATGTAGGATAGTCTGTCACGACAGTGTAAACGTCCCTATCGGGACGTGACTCTGCATAACACGGTACTGCCTAAGGCTGCGAACTCCCGTAAAAATGAAAATATGGAAAGTGAGCAAGTAAAGCGCAGTGCCGTGATGTCCCGATAGGGACGTGAGTCTGCGATAGCGCAGTGCGGTGACTGGGAGCCCCTATCCATGCGTGCCGATAGGTACGCGATACGGGCACGGCGATGATACAGCAGCATATGGTTGCGTACCTGTCGGCACGCAGGTAGGGTAGTGGTGGCATGCTCTCACGGCACTACGCCTTGCTCACTGCGTTCGCAGCCTGCGGCACGGCTTGTACCGTGTTAATCAAAGTCGCGTGCCGTTGGCACGCCATGTAGGATAGTCTGTCACGACAGTGTAAACGTCCCTATCGGGACGTGACCCTGCATAACACCGTACTGCCGAAGGCTGCGAACTCCCGTAAAAATGAAAATATGGAAAGTGAGCAAGTAAAGCGCAGTGCCGTGACTGAGAGCCCCTATCCATGCGTGCCGATAGGTACGCGACAGGGTGCCGTGTTTACCAATGGGATTATTGCCTCTTTTGTGCGGCGTCCTTGGCGGCGGGGTGGGGGATGCCGCCTTTGCGGTAGGGGTGGGGGTTATTCCACCAGGTGGAGGTCTTCAGCGGGGATGTCGCGGCGTTGCTGGCGGAAGTAGGAGGGGACCACGATTACCACGTGGGCCTTCCATTGGCCGTCGCGTTTCAGCATCGGGAGGCTGCTGCTGTCGGTCGACAGCGGGGTGCTCTTCACGAAGCGCACCTCGGCGGTGCTGTCGCTCAAGAGGTCGATGGCGGTAATCCGCGTCTGTGCCTGGCGGTTCTGCTCTATGAAATGCGGGTCGGTGTTGGGCAGCAGTACATCCTTGAAGAACTGCAGGGTCACCTGCTGCGTCTCGTCGGTGGCGTATTGCGCCGCCTTGTCGAAGTCGTAGTCGGCCACGGCGTCCAGGTACGCTTGGGCCGCAGACTCTATTGCGCAGTTCTCGCTCCGGCAGCCCGACAGTAGGACCATGCAGGCTATTGCCACTATGGCTATAGTTCGTCTCATTGTGTGATTCTGTTGTAGTTATAGAAAAAAGAGAGTGCCGTAGCACTCTCTTTTTCTTGTTTAATGCTTTGAAGAAAGATTAGTTCTTCTTGAATACGTCAGCGGCGTTCTTCTTACCGGTACTCATCGTCGTGGTGGTAGCGGTGTTGTTGTCGCTGGTTGTCAGGTTGCCCGATTTTGCTGCGGTAGCGGCATCGGCCTTCTTGTTGCCGGCTATTGTGGTAGTGGTCACAGTAGCGGTCTCATCTTTCTTTACAGCGGGTTTGTTAGCTTTCTTGGCGGGCTTCTCGTCCTTCACCTCAACCTCTTCGGCTACAACCTCTTCGACAACGGGAGTGGTGTCGATAACCTCCTCAACGACGGGGGTGGTGTCGACAGCTTCCTCTGCGGGCTGGTTGTTGCAGGCTGCCACGGTGAACATGGCGGCAAGTGCCAATGCAGCTATTCTAAAATTTCTTTTCATCTTTTTGTTGGTTTATTGTTATTTAACAATAGCTTTCTTGAAACCTTTGCCAGAAACCATCTGGAAAGTCACGTTGTTGAGGTTGACAACGAGAACTTTCTTGGTTGCGCCTTCGGCATCTTCGGCAACGCCGTCAGCGATGTCGGCCAACGACCACATCGTGTTGGTAATGCTGCCGCTAGCGGTCAGAGTGCTGGCGTCGAAGCTTCCAATGTTCACAGCGTCGTTCGAGTAGAACTGCCAGTCACCATACTGGGTCTGCTCGCCGGTCTGCTGGTTGGTGGAGGTGTAGACGTGCTCGAAGTAGAACTCGGTGGTAGCCTGCTCGTTGCTGATCACCTGGATGTCAGCTGCACTGGTACCGGTCATCCACATCACAAGGTAGGGCAGAGCAACCTGGTTGCCTTCGTGGGACTTTGCGCACTGGAGGAGGAGCACCTGGCCGTTGGTCTGGGCGTCAACCCAACCCATAGCCTCGCAAGGAGTGCCGTCGAAAATGAGGGAAGCGCTGCCGTTGCCAGTGTTGCCACCGTTGCCGCCGTTGCCACCGTTACCACCATTGCCGCCGTTGCCACCGTTGGCCAGTGCAAAGACTGCGGTGAAAGTAGCGTCAGCATTCACGGTCTCGGTGCGGGGGTTGTCGGTCTTGCCGTCTTCCTGCCAGCTGACGAATTTGTACTCGTCGCTGCTCGGCACGGCGGTGAGGGTGATGACCGTACCGCTCTCATACGAACCGCCTTCCGGAGAAATCTTCACAGTTCCCCAAGCGTCGTTGTTCGAAGCGACAGTGATTTTGAAAGTGTCTTTTCCGCAGGAAACAAGCATTGCACCTGCAACTAAGGCTAAGCCAAAGAATTTGAACAGATTTTTCATGTTGTTGTTTTTTAAGTTGGTTTATTGGATTAGTTATCTGTTTCTTAATACAATATAATGCTTTTTGCACATCGCGCCGCAGCATTAATAATTTGCAAAAATACATATTTTTTTTAATATCGCCGCTTTTTTTTGCTTTTCTTGCTAAAAAATGATGTTGGAAAAGTGTCAAAAACCGCATAAAAACATGTTGGAAAAGTGTCAAAAAATGCACAAAAATGCGTTGGAAAAGTGTAATGTATGCTATGTAACTTTTTATTTAATAGACTGTTATGTATTTTACTGCCAGCAGACCGCTGAACACCGCCACGATTTACCACTTTTGTGCAGCGCAATACAAGTAAATAGTCTGTAGATATTGCTCTGAGAACAAGTGCGGTGCGGAAAATGTGTAAATTCGCACCGAAAAGTATGCGAAAAATGTGTAAACTGTAGGTTAAATGCAAGATTGGCAGCAGTTTGCATAGCTGATACTTGCATGCGGTGCATTCGTGTTATATGCCAATGTACGGCGTATATCGCTGTATGCTGCTGTTACCCTGTAGTTTAGATGCTATTTTGATGGTCGTTTCTGAGTCCGATGTTGGTATATAGAACGTAAATCGTAAGTATATAGTTGATAAGGAGTTGGTGGGACCAACTCCTTATGTACTCTTTATCTTCTCTAAATGTACCCTATGTTACGGTTGCGGAGGGGGTGGATTTTTGGGGTGCCTGATGTGGCACTGCCGTGTGTCGAGAATGTGCATAAACTGGCTGATAATCATGTGTACATTCCAGGAATTGTTTCTCAAAGTCGCGTACCTTTCGGCACGCATTTGCGTTCTGTTGTATTGCACCGCACTGCGCCTTCGGCTTGTACGGTGTTATTTGCACTGCGTGCGTTCAGCCCCCACAGGGCTGTAAATAAAAAAATGCTGAAAAGTTGTGATATGTGCAAAAAAATAGTTACCTTTGCATTTTCAAACAGTAGACGGCACATGAAGCAGTTAGTTTCTTTTATATTGCTGATAATGATAGGGTTTGCTGCAAGTGCACAGGAGTATATTGTGCCTGAGGAGACCCTATATATTATGGAGGTACAGGGCAGTAATTACCACGGATTCTCGTTCAACAAGGACTGGGAGGTGGATTTTTATGTGGAAAATCAGGACGGGCGTTACACGCCGACGAACGATGACATCGTGAAGGCCGAGGCGCTGATTCAAAAGCGCATAGCCTACCTGAACCGCGAGCATGAGAACCAGGAGGGGCGCTGCCCCATCATCGACGAGCATATACGCAAGTACGAGCGTCAGTATGTGGGGTTTACCGACGTGTTCGGGCACCACATAGTGTGGGTGAATTTTTTGTGGGATGAGTCGCTGGGCGAGAAGCTGTCGAAAGACGTGGTGCTTACCGAGGGCGGCTGCGGCCGCTACTGGCGCGTGAAGGTCAACGTCGACACTGAGAAGGTGTACGGCCTCGAGGTCAACGGCACGGGCGACGTGAAGTACATACCGCGCGTGGTGAAGCCAGGGCCTCGTATCAGCAAGCCGCGCAAGCCGGGCAAGATGCCGAGGGTGCGCAAGACGGGTATAAAGCCCAATCCGGAGGAGATAACTTTTTAGCGGGCCGCGCCGTCAGATGAAGCTGCTGTTTCAGTGGGGTGCGGTTGCCGACATGTGCGCCGAGCTGGCCCCCAAGTTCATGAAGTTTTGCGTGGTGGGCGTGTCGGGCACGGCTATCGACTTTGCGCTGACGTATGTGTGCAAGGAGTGGCTGGGCATAAAGAAGTTCGTGGCCAACGCCATAGGCTTCGTGGTGGCCGCCACGACGAACTATATCCTCAACCGTGTGTGGACGTTCGAGAGCGTCAACAGCCAGGTGGGGCTGGAGTATGTGAAGTTCTTCGGGGTGTCGCTCGTGGGGCTTGGCATCAACACCACCATACTGTACCTGCTCAACGAGAAGCTGCACTGGAACTTCTACCTGTCGAAGGTGGGCGCCACGGGCGTGGTGATGCTGTGGAACTTCTTTGCCAACTATCTCTTCACCTTTGCCTCGGCGCTGTAGAGTGCTGGGGAACCTGTCGTAAATAACATAGATACATGATGCTATGAAGAACCGTGTGAGTTTGTTTGTGGTTATGGCTGTGTGCGCTGCGGTGCAGTGCGTGCAGGCGCAGATGCCTGTGCGACCCGATGCTTTCCCGCCGGTGGAGCCTGCGGGCGGTGCCAAGGCGGTGACGATGGCCGCCACGCTCGACGAGATGTACCGCTGGGAGGCGTATCCCACCTACGGGGTGTACCTGCAGATGATGCAGCATTTTGCCACGGAATACCCGTCGCTGTGCCGTGTGGACACCATAGGCCACAGCGTGCGCAACAGGCTGATACTATGTGCCGTGATAACCGGCAACGCCACCGCCAAGAGTGACAGGCCGCGAATGTTCTACTCGTCGACCATGCACGGTGACGAGGTGACGGGCTATTACCTGATGCTGAGGCTTATCGACACGCTGCTGAACGGCTACGGGCGCGATGCCAGGATTACCGAGCTGATGAACAGCACCGAGATATACATCAACCCGCTGGCCAACCCCGACGGCACCTACATACGCTCGGACAACAGCGTGCAGCGTGCGCAGCGCTACAACGCCAACTACGTGGACCTTAACCGCAACTACCCCGACCCGTTCGGCACGGCTCCCGTGTCGTCGCAGCAGGTGGAGAACACCGCCATGATAAACTACATGACGGCCAAGCGCTTTGCGCTGAGCGCCAACCTGCACGGGGGCTCGGAGGTGCTGAACTACCCGTGGGACAGCTTCACGTCGGGCGAGCGCGAGCATCCGTACCGCAGCTGGTGGGTGGAGGTGTGCCGCAGGTTTGTCGACACCCTGAGGCTGGTGGAGCCCAACCACTTTGCCGACGTGACGCCCGAAGGGTATGTTACCGGGGGCGACTGGTACGTCATCAGCAACGGCCGTCAGGACTACGTGAACGCCACGCTGGGCTGCCTGGAGATGACCATGGAGGTATCGACCGACAAGATATTGAGCACCAGCCAGCTGAAGAGCTACTGGCGCATGCTGTTCCACCCGCTGCTCAACTATATAGGCGAGGTGCACTCGCTGCCTACGGTCGACGCCATAGACGGTGCGACGGCTGGCGAGCCGCAGGCGCGTATCTACCCCAACCCCACACGCGGAAAGGTGACGGTCGAGACACCGTCGTCGACGCGGTGCATAGACCTGGGCGACAGGCCTGCAGGCGTGTACGTGCTGTCGGTGGATGGCTACAGGTTTAAAGTTGTCAAGCTGTGAGCGGCAGCCGCATAGCCGTTGCCGTGCCGGTGCTTGCCGAGGAGGAGAGCCTGCCGAGGCTCATGCAGCTTCTGGGCAGGCAGACGTGGCGCGACTTCGAGGTGTTTGTGTGCGTCAACCAGCCCGAAGGGTGGTGGGACGACGGCGTGCCGCAGCACGCCGAGGCATGCAGGGAGAACAGCCGCATGTTGCAGTATCTCAATGCCTCCGACGGGGCTGCCGCCGATGCCGGCGCCGTGGTGCATGCGATAGACCGCAGCAGCCGAGGCCAGGCTTGGGAGGGCAAGCGCAAGGGCGTGGGCTGGGCGAGGAAGGTGCTGTTCGAGGCGGCGCTGGAGCGGTGCGGCGAGGAGGTGCTTATCGTAAGCCTCGACGCCGACACGGCGGTGAGCGACAGCTATCTGGCGTCGCTGCATGCCCTCTTCGCGCAGGTGGGTGCAAGTTTGCAGGCGGTGGCGGTGCCCTACCGGCATCCCCTGACGGGCGACGAGGAGTGCGACCGTGCGCTGCTGCGCTACGAGGTGTATATGCGCCACTACCTCATCAACCTGCTGCGCATAGGCAACCCCTACGCTTTCAGCGCGCTGGGGTCGGCTATGGCGTTTACCGGCAAGGCCTACCGCAGGGTGGGCGGTATCACGCCGCTTGAGGGCGGCGAGGATTTCTACCTGATGCAGAAGTTCGTGAAGACGGGACGTATAGCCCTGCGGGTGCCGCTGGAAGGCGGCGAGGCGTCGGAGTGCGTGCTGCCGCAGGGGCGGCCGTCGTGGCGTGTGCCGTTCGGCACGGGGCCGGCGGTGGCGCGTGGCGTGGAGGCCATGGCCGAGACGTATCCGTTTTACAGCGAGGAGAGCTTCGAGGAGGTCGGGCGCACGTATGCCCTCTTCCCGGCGCTCTACGACGGCGACGCCGAGACGCCCATGAGCGAGTTCCTGCGCGGGCAGCTGAGGCGCGACGACCTGTGGGGGCCGCTGAGGCGCAACTTCAAGCGGCGCGCCATCTTCGTGCATGCCTGCACGGAGCTCGTCGACGGCCTGCGCATACTGCAATACCTGCGCAGCCGCGGGCAGGGGAGTGCCGACGTCTACGGCGTGGACTTCGCCACCGACCCAATAGAGACGCTCGACGCATTGCGCCAACGGCTCTTCGCCACCGAGATGCAGCTGCGACGGCAGCATGGGTGATCAAGGGCAACACTTGGGGCATTTGCATAACGGCCGCCATAAAAATTACGTTGCACATGCAGTACAATAATATTGCAAAGGTGACGTTATGAGGATAATAAACTTTTATGAAATGAGCGTAAAACCGTATCCCATTCAAGAAGAGAAATCCAGTGTGCCGACGGCCAACGAGCCAACGGTGCAGGAGGCTGTCCGCAAAAGGAGATACCCCATGGCCGAAGCGATGAAAAGCAGCATCACGCTGGAGGAGTTAGACAGTCATCTTACGGACCTTATCCACCGTCATTATCATCCTGAGGCATGAGGGTAATTATTGATGACAGAGTCACCCGGAACTTTGACGCCTTCTACAATGCTGCCATGGAGCGGCACATCTCGCTCAGCGAGGAAACAGTCATGAAGAAAAAGTCGAGACTGATAGAGTCTCTTAAGTCGCTTGGTGACATGCCGGTTCTTTATGATAAGGCGAGACTGAAAAAGGAATGGATGAGCGCGGGCTGGCGCGAATTCATCTGTGAGGATTTCCATGTGGCATACGAGATTTGCACCGACGAGAATGACGAGGACTACGTGTGGGTGCGTGACGCGGAGCACAGCCTTCTTTACCACTGATTGGCGTACCGTCAGCTCACGAATGTGGTGAGTCCCCAATAGTTATTAGGGAATATGTGATGAGGTTTAACTATTTTTTGTAATATTTTTATATTTTTTTGTATTTTTGCAATGCAAAAGTGCAAAGACAATAATAATTACAAGCAATCCAAACTACACAAAATGAAAGATATATTTGCAAGAATCAAGGAGTCGACAGGCGGTCCGCTGGGACAGTATCGCAAACTTGCCGACGGCTATTTCTATTTTCCCAAGCTCGAGGGCGAACTGGGTCCCGAGATGACATTCAACGGCAAGAAGGTGCTCAACTGGAGCCTTAACAACTACCTGGGTCTTGCCAACAACCCCGAGGTGCGTGCCGCCGACGAGGAGGGAGCCCGCCGCTGGGGTCTGGCTTATCCTATGGGAGCCCGCATGATGTCGGGCCACACCGCTCTGCACGAAGAGGTGGAGGCCATGTTGTGTGAGTACACGCACAAGAAATACGGCTACCTGCTGAACTTCGGCTACCAGGGTCAGATAAGCATACTGGACACCATAGTGTCGGTGCGCGACGTGATAGTGTACGACAGCGAGGCCCACGCCTGCTTAATCGACGGCTTCCGCGTGACGGGTGCCAAGCGTTTCAAATACAAACACAACGACATAGAGAGTCTGCGTCATCAGCTGGAGCAGGCCACGGCGCTGGCCGAGAAGCAGGGCGGCGGCATACTGGTGGCCACCGAAGGCGTGTACGGCATGGAGGGCGACCTCGGTGCCCTTGCCGACATCTGCGCACTGAAGAAAGAGTATAACTTCCGCATACTTATCGACGACGCCCACGGCATGGGTGTGATGGGTCCCGAGGGACGCGGCACGCATACCCACTTCCACTGCGAGGACGACATAGACCTGTACTTCTGCGCCTTTGCCAAGACGATGGCCATCATAGGCGGTTTCATAGGCTGCAACGACCCCGACATCATCACCTACCTGCGCTTCAACATGCGCAGCCAGATATATGCAAAGAGCTTGCCGATGCCCATAGTGTGGGGCGTGAAGCGCCGTCTGGAGATCATCAACGCGCACCCCGAATACAGGGAGAAGCTGTGGAACCTGTCGAACTACCTGCAGAAGTCGCTGCAGAGCGAGGGCTTCAACACAGGCGTGACGGAATCGCCCATCACACCGGTGTTCTTCCCCGGCGACGTGAACCAGGGAACCAACGTGGTTGTCGACCTCAGAGAGAACTACGGCATATTCTGCTCGATAGTGGTGTACCCGGTGGTGCCCAAGGGACAGATAATGCTGCGCATCATCCCCACGGCGGTGCACACCATGGAGCACGCCAACAGAACCATCGAGGTGTTCAAGGAGGTGAAGAAGAAACTCGACGCAGGGGAATACAACAAGCCCATGCCCGACATGCACATTATAAAGAAATGATGCGATAACAGCAAAATATGAAATATCAACTGAGATGTAAGAAGTGTGGCAAAGTCATTGATGACTTTGCCACATGGTTTAAACAAGACCAGCAATGTGCCTGCGGCAGCACGTATGCCGAGGTGGAGTACAGCGACGCCGAGCCGTTCAGCTTCGGCGCACCTGCCGACGGTTCGTACCAGGATTACTACTTCGACCTGCTGCCTATAGAGAGGCGCGAGAACATCGTAAGCTTCGGCGAGGGCCTTATCCCGATGGAGCGCTGGGACAACCTTGAGGACTATGCCCGCAAGCACGGCGTGGACTGCAAGGTGTACGTGTACCGTAACGACCAGAACCGCGGCAGCGGCTCGTTTAAGGACATCAGTGCGGCACTGGCCGCCACGGTGCTCAAAGAGAACGGGGTGAAGGAATATTGCCTGGCCTCGACCGGCAACGCCGGAGTGGCTTTTGCCACCTATCTGGCCAAGGCAGGCATCCGCTTCACGGAGTTTGCGCCCAACTGCATAGACCCCGCCACCGTGGAGGCCATACGCAAAGTGGGGCAGCCGGTGGTGATCTCGGAAGGGGGCTACGGCGACGCCAAGAAAGAGGCCGCCGACTACCACAAGAACAGCAAGGTGCTCATAAGCGGCGGCAACACCGACCCGCTGCGCATAGAGTCGAAGAGGCTGCTGGCCTACGAGTGTCTGCGCCAGATGGGGCAGATGCCCACGGTGTACATGCAGGCAGTGGCCGGAGGCACCTCGCCGCTGGCCTTCGAGAAGGGCTTCCGCGACCTGCAACGCTGCTCGATGCTTGCAACCGACGCGGCGCTGCCGCGCATGCTGCTGGTGCAGCAGGACGAGTGCGACCCGATGGTGACGGCATGGGAGAAAGCCACCGCCGCTGGATTTCCCGCAGGATGGGAGCGGCAGTACGAGGCCAAGAAGAACATAAAGACCCGCATAGGCATCCTCACCGCCGCCAATCCCGGCAATTATCCCCTCGTGGCTCCGCTCGTGAAGCGCAGCGGCGGCACTTTCATACGTGTTGCCGAGGCTGAGCTGCCAAAGTACGGCAAGGAGATGAAGCAGAGCCGAGGTGTGCTGATGGGGCCCGCGTCGATGGTGTGCTACGCCGGTTTCTTCCAGGCCGTGCAAGGCGGACTGATAAAGAACGGCGACACCGTGCTTCTCAACACCGGCGAGGGCTGCGACCGTGCAGGGTGGTTCAAGGAGTTGGTGGAGAAATAGAGCTGGTAATACAAGGAAAATGAAGAAATTCGAAAACAAAACAGTCTGGATTACAGGAGCCTCGTCGGGCATAGGCGAGGCCACGGCCTACCGTTTTGCACAGGAAGGAGCCCGGCTTATACTGACGGCTCTTGAGGCGGACCTGCTGGATGAGGTGGCGAAGAAATGCAAGAAACTGGGGTCGCCCAATGTGGCGGTTATGCCGTTCGACTTGTCGCAGACCGACGGGGTCGAGGCGTTGGCCATAGGCGCATGGGCGGCGTTCGGCCATATAGACATCCTTTACAACAATGCCGGCATCAGCCAGCGCGGCACCACGGTGGAGACAGAGATGAAGGTGATACGCAAGGTGATGGATATAGACTTCTACGCCCCTGTGATAATCACCAAAACCATACTGCCGCTCATGCTGGAGCGTGGCGGCGGGCAACTGGTGGTGACCACCAGCATAGCAGGTCGCTTCGGCTTCCCGATGAGGTGTGCCTACACGTCGGCCAAGCATGCGCTGTACGGCTTCTTCGAGACCGTGCAGGCCGAGTACTACGACAAGGGCATACGCGTAACGATAGTGTGCCCCGGCAGGGTGGCCACCAACATATCGGTCAGCGCACTGGAGAAGGACGGCACGCGCCACGGCAAGATGGACGCCGGTCAGGCCAACGGCCTCGACGTGAGCAAGGCCGCCGATAAGATCGTTAAGGCCGTGTACAGGAAACGACGTGAGGTGTTGGTGGGGCGCAAGGAGCTGCTCATGGTGCAGATAAAACGGTTCTTCCCTGGGTTGTGTGCCCGTATAGCCCGTCGGATACAGCCGATGTAAGAGCTGGCGCGGCCGAGAGAAGAGGGGTTTTAACCGAGAGCGGTTAAAATAGGGTGAAAGAGGTGTAATAAGCTTTGAAACAGCGATATGCACGGGTATGGCATAAAAAGTGCCGAATAGAGGGTCAAAATGTTCAAAAATCGTTGAAAACTCTTTCGGAACAGAGACTGCAGGTGGTGAAAAAATGGGTATATTGGTCAGAAAAATGTCGAATATACCGTATTAATAATCAGTGTTATAGAAAAAATATTACAGAGAAAACGAAAAAAATATTTGTAGTATGCCAAAAATGTTGTATCTTTGCAGCCTCAAATCACGAGAAGAGCCACTTGAAATATTGTGCAGAGCAGCCGATGTAACTCAGTTGGTAGAGTAGCTGATTTGTAATCAGCCTGTCGGGGGTTCGAGTCCCTTCATCGGCTCGAGGCAGCCCTCGAGGTCCCCAAAGACACGGCGCGCTGCAGGAAAGAGAAGAAATAGAGTAGGGGGAGTCGCATAGC